>MFRJ01000041.1:2213-9662 GCA_001784535.1 Candidatus Melainabacteria bacterium GWA2_34_9 | reverse complement strand
TAAATAAAAGGGGGTAAAAGTCTGGATAATGCTTTTTTGCAGTTTCAATTACTGCATGAATCTCTGCTCTTGTGAGAATTTCCATTTCTTTTTGGGGTTCTCTGAGTTTTTTGACTTTATAAACAGGATTTATGTTGAGTACTCCTTCATTAATAGCACTTTGAAAAACAGCTCCTATTAATGCAAGGTGCTTGTTAATACTTGAATTAGAGAGTTTTGTATTTTGTTTTAACTTTGACATCAACCCAAAAAACTCCCATATTTAAAACTTAGTAACTCCTATATAGAATAAAACAATGTAGGAGAAAAAAAATGAAACAAGGCAAATTTACGGTTGAGCAAATTATTAAAATTTTGAAAGAAAATGAAGCCGGAGCAAAAGTAGTAGATTTATGTAGAAAATATGGATTTTCAGATGCAACCTATTACAATTGGAAGTCTAAATACGGCGGAATGGAAGCATCGGATGCCAAAAGGTTAAAACACCTTGAAGATGAGAATAATAAGCTTAAAAAGCTTGTAGCTGAATTAACACTTGATAAAATGGCATTGGAACACCTGAACTCAAAAAAGTGGTAAAGCCTGCGGACAAAAGAAAAGCGGTAGATTGTTTAATGACCGAGCAAAAACTCAGTCAAAAAAGGTCTTGCAGGCTTCTAAATTTTGATATTTCAACATGCAGATATAAATCTGTCAAAAAAGATGACAGCGAATTAAGAGAAAAAATTATCTTTTTAGCTCATAAAAACAATAAATACTGCAGTAAACGCATATACGAAGCCCTTAAAGGCAAAGGTGAATTAGTAAATCATAAAAAGGTAACCCGTATTTACAACGAAGAAAACCTTGCTTTGAAAAAGAAAAAAAGAAAAAATAGGATAAAAAGAATGTGCGATATAGTTCTTGCTCAAAATATAAATGAAATATGGACAATGGACTTTGTCTCTGACGGTCTTGCAAACGGAAGAAAAATCAGAACATTACTAATATAATTCGCAACGATTTAAAAAACCGTATCTCAAAAAAAACTGAACAAGAAACTAAAGAATAAATACACTTGACAAGTTAATAGTTGAATGGTAAAGTAATATTATAATTTTTAATATTACTTTATTTTTTTGGAGAAACCTTATGGAACAGTTTAAAAGATTTGGAATAAATTTAGAAAAAGATCATTTTGTGGAGACTTCTATTTATGGAATAGCTTGTGTCTATGCACTTATAGAAAAAGAAATAGAAAATTATTTACAACAGCACGATCTTAGTACTTCCCGATTTAACATGATGATGGTAATAAAGCATCAATGCAAAGAAGAAGGCATAAGTCAGATAGATATTGGTAAACGACTAGTTGTTACGGCTTCCAATATGACAAAGCAGCTTGACAAACTTATAGCAGAAGGTTTTGTTGAAAGATTTGCTCAACAAGGAGATAGAAGAGTTAATTTGATTAAGATAACTCAAAAAGGTTCAGATTTGCTTGATGAAGTTTGGCAAGGTTATTATAAGACAATATCAGGCATCGCAGACAAAATTCCTGTTCAGGATAGAGAAACCCTTTCCAGAATCCTCGCAAGCTGGTTTGAGAAACTCGAAAAATAATATATAAATTATACAGAAAATGAACTGTACCTTATCGCTGTTACTTAAGGAGCTTTTGTCATGAAAAAAAATCAAAATTTTACAGAAAGATTTCTGAAAACTGAAGACCATATCAAAATTGCGATTAATCATTATGATTCAAAAAGTAACTCAGTGATTATAATCGCTCATGGTTGGTATATGTGCAAAGATTCAAAATATTTTAAAGCAATGTCAGAAGACTTTTTCAGAAATCATGATGTAATAACTATGGATTTTAGAGGACATGGCAATAGCGCAGGGTTTTATACTTTTACTGCAGAGGAACCAGAAGATTTAAAAACCGTTGTAAATTATGCAAAACAAAGATATTCAAAAATTGGTTTAATCGGATTTTCTTTAGGTGCAGCAATTTCAATAATTCATACAGCAAGATACAATGACATAGATTCACTTATAGCAGTAAGTGCGCCTGTAAGTTTTGATAAGATTGAAAGCTATATCTTCAAGAAAGAAGCTGTTATCCCGACTTATCAAAAATTTGAGTTATTCAGAAGTCTGTCGATCCGTCCCGGAAATATTTTATTAAATAAAATAAAGCCTATAGAGGTGGTTCAGGATATTCTATCTGCCCCCGTATTATTTATTTCCGGTGGAAAAGATCCTACAATATATCCATGGCATTCACAAGAGTTGTACAATAAAGCTTGTAATAAAAAATCCTTGTCGATTTTTGATGATGACTTTCACGCGGAAGATCTTTATATCAATTCACGTGAAAGGTTTATGAATGAATGTAATGATTGGCTGTCTATATTAGAAAGGGTTGAAAATGAAAAAAGAGTCGAAAACACTTGCAGTGTTTAAAAATAAAGAATTTATAAAATTATGGATAGGACAAATATTTTCTTATCTAGGTGATGCGATTGTTCAAATTGCGCTTATGGCGTGGGTGATTAGTCTTGGCGGGCATTCCGGCTCGGAAATGTCGAAGATTTTATTCTTTTTTATCCTGCCCTCTCTTTTATTAAGCCCGTTAGCCGGTGCGTTATCCGACAGATTTTCAAGAAAAACTTTAATGGTTCTGAGTAATTTATTCAGAGCCTGTCTTGTATTTATAATTCCTGTTTTGCTTTTCAGTAAATCTTCAACTCATTTGCATACTATGGTTTATGCTTTTTCGTTTTTAATCGGATCGGGCTCAGCCTTCTTTTTTCCTGCAAAACAAAGTGCTCTGCCGAATTTAGTAAAGTCAGAACACTTACAATTCGCCAATGCTCTTAATGCAGGAACTTCAACAATTGCAATACTCTTAGGTGCAGTTATAACAGGATTGTATATTTCAAAATTTGGTTTAGATAAGAGCTTATGGGTAAACGGTTTTGTGTACTTAACTTCCGCAGTGATAATTTCATTAATTTCTTTCAATAACTCATCAGTAGCCTCAAAAGTAACCCCAAAAACAGATATTTCCACAGGCATCAAATTTGTCTTTAATTACCTGAAAACTCATAAAAATACTCGAAGATTAATCATATTATCAATTTTGCTGACTCTTGTTACAGCTTCGTTTTTTAACACATTAACATCAGTTTCTACTGACTATTACCATATTGACATAGCTGGATTAAGCAAACTAAAAGCTATGCTTGGCGTAGGCATGATTTTAGGAACTTTTGTAGTTGGTTTTGCAGGAAAATATGCAAGAACTTCAACGATTTTAGCTTGTTCTTTTATTGCGGTATTTTTAACCACTGCCACTGCTCAAATGGTTACAACATACTATTTAGCGTGGATTTGGCTTGTATTAATAGGGATTGCAAACGCTTCTATGGTGATAACAATTGACACGATTTTACAAAAAGCTACTCCTGACAGAATCAGGGGTAAAATATTCGGTTTAAAGTCAACATTAACAAGTCTTGTGTTTCTGGCAACAACATGGGGCGTTTCTGAGCTTGTATTAACGACTTCACCGTTTAAAATTTTCAAATTTGTTTCTTTAACAAGTTTGCTCATTGCCCTTGCAGTAGTTCTATTTGACAATAAATTCCGCCATTTTACTGTCAGTACTTTTATTGGTGCAATATTCAGAATTTTATTTCCTGTCAAAATCGAAGGCAGAGAATATCTTGTCCAAAACGGCAAAATGATTTTAGCGGGAAATCATACCGGCTGGGTCGATACTTTGATACTTCAAACAGCTTGCAAAAGACCTGTGTGGTACATTACGGGACCTGTGGCATTTCAATTGCCGGTTGTTAAACACATAATCAAATATTTCAACGTCATCCCGATAGTTCCGAGGAAAGGAAGAGAGGGGCTTGATGCGGCGATAAATAAAATAGAAAAAGGTGAAGTCGTTTGTATTTTCCCTGAAGGTAGACTTACAGAAGACGGAAATCTCATGAAATTCAATAAAGGTGTTGCTTATATGCATAAAAACAGTAAAGCACTGATTGTTCCTTTTGTAATTCAGGGTGGATTTGAAGCGTGGGCTTATAACAAGCCGTTTCCAACTTTCAGAAAAATTGTTATTCAGTTTGGTCAGCCGTTAAACATGACCGAAGCAGAAGATAAAGACATAGTGAACGAGCTTAAAAACAGAGTGCAGTTCATTAAAGACTCTCTTGAAAGACGTGAAAAAGCTTTAAATAAAAATTATTACGAAAACGTGCTTGATTTAATGCAGTTAAAATCGGATGCAAATGCTCCTGTCAAAGCACTTTCCCTGAAAGATAAAGGCAAATGGACAGAGTTAAGCTACATAGAACTTTCCAGACAAGCGAAAAACTTCGGTAATTTCTTGATTGCCGGCGGAATCGAAAGAGGCGACAGAATAGCAATACTTTCCGAATCCCGTCCCGAATGGGGAATTGCACTTTTTGCTTCTTTCCAAACAGGTGCTATAACCGTTCCTCTTGATGTAAAACTTACAATTTCAGAATTAACCTCGATATTGTCAGATTGTCAGCCGAAATTGCTTTGTGTTTCGACCCATTATCTTGAAACTGCAAAAGAAATTAAATCGCTGGTTCCTTCTATTGAAGCGATTTACATAATAGATGATGTAAAAGATCAAGAATTTCCTACAGTCTATGAAGTCAAAGGACCTGAAGGAGATATGGGCAGAGAAAGATCTCTTGATGAAACAGCTTTAATTGTTTATACATCAGGAACAACTGGAAATCCAAAAGGTGTAATGATAACTTTCGGAAATATAATTTCTCAGCTAAAAGACTTTGAAGCTTTATTTAAAATTGATTCCAGCGATTCATTAATCTCTATTTTGCCGTTGAATCATCTTTTAGAGCTTAATGTCGGATTTATGGGAATGCTTCATATGGGGGCAATGGTTTCATATTCGACAAGTCTTAATCCGAAAGAAATTAGTAAAATAATGAAGGAAAGACAGGCAACCTATATGATAGTGGTTCCGTTGTTTATCAAAATGCTCAAGAACAGCGTGGAAAAAGAAATAAGAAAATCAAGCAAACAGGCACAGTCTACATTTAATTTTATGTACAATGTGGCTAAATATTTGCCAATCCGTAGAAGAAGGCTTATGTTTAAGCAAATTATTGACGGATTCGGCGGAAAAATGAAAGGTTTTGTATCAGGTGGTGCACCTCTTGATGCTGACGTTGCAGAATTCTTTGAAAGAATGGGTATGCCTATTTATCAAGGATATGGTTTAACAGAAACAAGCCCTACTATCACTACAAATACACCGAAATATAACCGTATCGGCTCTGTAGGAAAACCTCTTCCGTCAGTTATGGTAAAAATTTCCGCAGAAGGTGAAATTCTCGCAAAAGGAGGAAACCTTATGAAAGGCTACTACAACAAATCCGAAATGACAAGAGAAGTCATTGATGAAGAAGGCTGGTTCCATACCGGCGATATAGGTGAATTTGACAAAGACGGATTTCTCTATATAACAGGAAGAATCAAGAATATGATAGTTCTTGGCGGCGGAAAGAAAATCTTCCCCGAAGAAGTCGAGGCTGTGCTCGAAAAAAGCCCGATAGTAAAAGAACTTTGCGTGATGAGCGTAAAAATTCAGGGTGGTTCAAAAGACGGCACAGAAGAAGTCTGCTCCGTAATCGTCCCCTCTGACGAACTTGTTAAAAAATACAAGGATGATTTTGCAGGACTCGAAAAAGAAATCTCCTCTGAAATAAACCAACTCGCAAAAGCCGGTTTGGCTTCTTACAAATGCCCGACGGTTATCGCAGTTTCTCTCGAAGAACTCCCCAAAACTGCCACCCGCAAAGTCAAACGCAAAGACGTTCAGGCATGGTATTATGAGAGATATTCAAGAGTTTAAGGAGTATGAAATGAATGATTCTCAAGACCAAATAATGATTAAATTAAATAAATATCTTAAACTTTTCTTTAACATTAATTATGTTATTACGTATTTAACTTTACTTATTTGGGTAATTCCCGGAGCAATATACATGTATATTGGTTTGGGTTATGCATCGTATTCTCATTTCAGAGGTAAAGGTGACATTGAATTCATATTTTTTATCCTTTTTTATTTTATATCTTTAGTTTTATGGATTTATTCTACAAATAAATCTAATAAGGCTTTAGCAACTGAATCAATATCAAAGAATAAATTAATACTTATATTATTTTCTTTTATATCAGTTATTGTTTTTTTATATTTTTACTGTATTAATTTTTGGATACCTTTATTCACTCACTAATTCATAATTAGAATAAGCAAAAAATATTTTAAAAATATAAAAAACATCACTTAACAAATGAATAATATGAGGGCAGTGCTTTATGATTAAAAAAATTACTTACGGTATTGCAAAACGATTAATTTTTCTAGTAGTTCTTTATTATCTTATTTTGCCGTTTGTTTTGCCTTCTTTAATTTATGGACCGATAAAAGAACAGACGAAATCGACTTTAAACCTTCAGGATATTTATTTAACTACTTCTGACAAAGTGAAAATTAATGTCTGGTATGTTAAAGCCAAAAATAACAAGCCGACAATATTATTTTGCCATGGCAACGGTGGAAATATTAGCTCTTATGAGGATCTGGCAGATATTTTTTCTTCAAAAGGTTATGGTGTTCTGCTTCTTGATTATCGTGGATATGGAAAAAGCGAAGGAACTCCGTCTGAATCAGGCTTGTATAATGATATAGATGCTGCATTAAAATTCTTAAGAAATAAAGAAAAACTTTCTAATAATCAGATTATCCTTTATGGGTGGTCTCTTGGCGGGGCAGTTGTCTCAGAAGTTGCCTCAAAAGAGAAATTCAAAGCTGTAATTTTACAAAGCACTTTCACAAACATTAAAGATGAAGCTGTTTGTATGTATGGAAGGCTAGCTAAAGATAAATTTACCAAAACCCTTATAAAAGCTTTCTTTGAAAACATGATTTGTTATCAAAATTATGATAATAAATCGAAAATTGCCAAGATTTCTTCGCCGCTTTTGATAGCTCATGATATTCCCGATGAACTTATTCCTGTGCAAATGTCTTATGAGTTAGCAAAATTAAACCCTAAAGCAAAGCTATTTATTTCTAAAACGGGTTCTCATAATGATGGTACTTGGTTTTATGGAGAAGCTTTAAAATTTATTGAAGAAAAATAAAAATTCATCACTTGACAAGTTAATAGTTGAATGGTAAAGTAATTATATAAAATACTTCACCATTCAACTATTTTATTAAGGAGTTAATTATGTTTAACAACTTCAAAAAGAATTTGATTGAATGTTTTTCCAGACTTATCGAAAATTCTGCTTATTTAGACTGGATTAAAGCTGTATAGAATTAATTGATTAAGTGAATAGGAGATAAAACAATGTCAGCACAAGTTTACAAAACTGATT
>MFRJ01000041.1:1605-2205 GCA_001784535.1 Candidatus Melainabacteria bacterium GWA2_34_9 | reverse complement strand
ATTCCTTTAACCATATACACTTTAATATTGAGCCGTTTTATTAAATCCGGTTACATCTCTATTAAAGAAAATTATGCTTTATTCGGATTTAACTTTTTAGCCTCGATAATTCTTTTAGCAGTTGGTTCAACTGTAATTTTGAAAATTTCATCTTTGAGCATTTAGTAATTTAAGGCAATTTTGTTTGAGATATTATATTTAGCAGATAAGAAGGCGGGTGCTATTATATGAAAATCACTTTTATAAGTTTTTCTGTTTTGGAGAAGGGTTATGCCAGTGCACTCAAAACACTAGTTTTCCCTATTATCAGTGCACTAACTCCAAAAGACGTAAAAATAAATTTTATTGATGAGCGCGTAGAAGATTTGCCCAAAACAATTGATTCCGACATTATAGTGATGACGGTTGGAACAATGACTTCAAGAAAAGCTCGTGCTTTTGCTTTAAAGCATAAAGATAAAATAATCGCCGTTGGCGGGCCTCATCCCACGTCATTGCCGGAGGAATGTCTAGAATATGCTGACACTATTTTTATTGGTGACGCCGAAGGGACATGGCCGCAGTTCATTGAAGATGCTAAAAACGGCAATATCAAACGAA
>MFRJ01000041.1:0-1545 GCA_001784535.1 Candidatus Melainabacteria bacterium GWA2_34_9 | reverse complement strand
AGGGCAAGAAATACAGTTTTGTTGGTATTGCCCAGTTTGCCAGAGGTTGCAAATATAATTGTGAATTTTGTTTTGTGAAAGTTTTGTATCCCGGAAAAGTCAAAACAAAGAATATAGATGACTTTGTGGAAGAAGTCAAGGCTATGCCTGAAAAAATTATATTTTTGATTGACGATAATTTATTTACTGATGAGGAAACGACATTACTTTTGCTTGAAAAAATAAAGCCGCTTAAAAAAATGTGGCACTGCCAAGTAAGTATTGACGTTGCTCAAAATGACAAAATATTAAAAGCCATGAAGGATGCTGGCTTTGCTATGATTATGATGGGTTTTGAAGCAACGGATATGGATACACTAAAACAAATGAATAAAGGGGCAAATTTAAAGCTCAAAAGTTATGATGAAGCCATAAAAAATGTTTATAAGCACGGCCTTATGATAACGGCAGGATTTGTCATTGGTTATGACAACGACACCCCGCAAACAATTCGCAATACTTTTGATTTTGCAATGAAACACCACTTTACTAAAGCCTTTTTTACAATGCTTCAACCTATGCCAGGCACAAAATTATACGACAGACTTTTAGAAGAAGATAGGGTAACGCCCAAGTGGTGGCTGGACAATAGCTATCAATATGGCGAATGTGCTTTTGACCCGAAAAATATGACAAGAGAAGAACTATCTGTAATATTTGGCAAACAGCTAAAAGAGTATTATACGTTTTCCAATATATGGAAAAGGTTTTTAAAAAATTCTCAATATTTACCGTTCACACGCTCAATACTGTTTTTGGGAGAAGCTTTGCTTTATAAGAAACATGCCAATTTAAACATAAAACTTGATTTAGAATAACACTGAAGAAATGATTAAAGATATTAACAGATAAGAGGTAAATATGCAGTCACGAAGTGTAAAAATCTTAAGCATAGGTAAATACTTGCCGAAAAGAAAAATTTATGCGGAAGACCTTGATAAAAAACTAAATCTTCCTCAGGGTTGGACTGCTGAAAAAGCAGGAGTTTTAGTACGTCACTATATAGAGAATGAAACCGCTTCTCAAATGGGTGCTTTAGCAGCAAAAGAAGCACTTAGCTCTGCCGGATTAACTTTGGCGGATATTGATTGTATTGTTTGTGCAAGCGGTACCGGCGAACAGGAAATCCCATGTACTGCCGCATTGATTCAAAAAGAATTAGGCGGAGAATACTCAGGAATTCCGAGTTTTGATATCAATTCCACTTGTTTGAGCTTTGTAACGGGAATGGATTTACTGTCTTATCTTATTGACGCGGGAAGATACAACAGAGTTCTTGTTGTTTCTTCTGAGATAACATCTGTAGGATTAAATTGGGAGGATAAAGAAAGCTGTACTCTCTTTGGTGACGGAGCTGCAGCGGTTATAATAGAAAAAACTCCCGAAAACGAAACCTCTAAAATATTTTGTTCTGACATGAAAACCTACAGCAAAGGAGCTCATTACTCTGAAATTAAAGGAGGAGGTACGAAGCTTCATTCTCGAGAATATTCTGAAAATAATAAA
>MFRJ01000040.1:7053-7387 GCA_001784535.1 Candidatus Melainabacteria bacterium GWA2_34_9 | reverse complement strand
CGGAAGAGGAAGCACCTGCAACATTAGTACAAGCAGAGGATATATTCCGAATTTTTCATACTGAAATTGCGTGTATGGTTTTCGAGCCAATTTTAGGTGATGGAGGAAATATCGTGCCACCAAAAATTTTTTGGACTGGCCTGCTTGCGCTTACACAAAAGTACAAAATTATCTCTATTGCAGACGAAACACAAACCGGCATGGGTAGATCTGGAAAATGGTGGGCAGTCGAGTATTTTAAGATTGTCCCAGACATTATCGTTATAGGAAAAGGAGTCGGTGGTGGATATGCCGCCATCAGCGCGTGTGTTGGAAAAGCAGAAATATTGGACAG
>MFRJ01000040.1:2420-6776 GCA_001784535.1 Candidatus Melainabacteria bacterium GWA2_34_9 | reverse complement strand
AAAATTGAACTTGTTTACAGAAAAAAAGTAAGTTAATTTATTTGTCATCAAGGTATCATTGCGAGCCATTAGTATTTGAATATACTAAAATTTATCTTGCGAATCAATTTTCCAAAGCTTAGCCTTGTCTTTTGGAAGATTGATTCGTTAGTTTTATAATTATATTTTAAATAATATTTATGCCTCGCAATGACATTGAAATGATTTTGGGTGTTTATTGAAAAGACTAATCCTATGGTTTATAGGAAGTATATCTGTTTTTTGACCTTGCATAAGCTACATAATCAAGATAAGAAGGCAGTTTGTACAGATAATCCATAGGATTAACATACATTTTGTTGTATGAAACTTCAAAGTGTAAATGCGGTCCGTTAGAACGACCTGTAGAGCCCACATAAGCTATAACTTGTCCGCGTCTTACATTATCGCCGACATTTACAAGAAGTGATGAATTATGTCCGTATAGTGTTTGTAATCTTGGAATTTGAGGAACATCGGGATAATAATGGTCGATTATTACGCAGTTTCCATACCCACCTTTTTTACCGCTGTAAATTATTACACCGTCCTGAATTGCATATACGGGAGTACCCATATCTGCAGCAATATCAACTCCGCTATGAAAAGCTATTTTTCCCGTGAAGGGATCCGGTCTCATTCCAAATTCGGATGAAATTCTACCCAAAACAGGTCCGACTACATCGTATTTTGCAGACGCAAAATTCCCCTGAATTGCAAAACAGAGAAATAAAACAAACATTATTGTGATTTTTTGGTATATTTTCAAGATTCCTACCACTCCACAGTGCTTTCGGATCAAAATTTTAATCCAGTGTCCGTATAAAATAGTCTAACAATTATAAAAGTTTTCAGCCTCCTATGAATTTCGTATTTGAAAAATATTCCGTATTTATTTAATCGGCTTATATTTTTTAAACTTAATAATTTATTTCCAGAAATCCATTTCTTTAAATCAAAAACGGAGCAAATCCCTTGCTCCGTTTGAAAAAATAAATGTAAATATTTTTTAATATATCTAAAATTTAAAATTATTTTGCAAATATAAGAATTTTTTCAACAGCTTCATCTTCTAAATTATATTTTTCCTGAAGTTCAAGCAATCTTCTTTCTAATGCATTAATATCTGCTTTTCTGGTCATCTGTGTGTTGTTTTTTATTGAAATCATAATCTTTATACCCCTTTATTTTTTTAATTTAATTCTCTTATATATATAAAAACATCGAGGTATAAAATATTGCCTTTTTATATATTAAATAAATAATTTATTTTATTTAATTTGTTTAAGAATCCTGTGGGCAAAATTTACAGAGTTCAGCATGCCATGCATTCCAATAGCCATGGTTGCAACAGGAACTCCTTTTGGCATTTGTGCAATAGAGAGAAGTGCATCCATTCCATTAAGAGGACCTGTGTCTCTTGGTACGCCGATTACTGGAAGATTTACTCTTGCTGCGACAACTCCCGGCAAAGCAGCTGCTAAACCGGCAACCGCTATTATGATTTTTGTTTTGCCGGATTTTTCTATTTCTCCGAGGTAATTCAAAAGATCTTCAAGGTTTCTATGTGCGGAATATACTACAAATTCAGTATCTATCCCTAGTTCTTCCGCTAATTTCAAGGCAGGCTCTACAAAGCTTATATCACTTTCACTTCCCGCAATTACAACCAGTTCCTTCATCTTTGCAACAGCCTTTCCCAAAAACACTAACTTCACCTATATCATTTCTAAACACTTTGTTCTCGTAATCAAGTTGTTTTATGGCATCATAAATATCTTTTTGTACGCCAATTCCTGTTTTGCAGACTGATAGAACTCTGCCTCCATCTGCAAAAAGCTTTCCGTCGATTTTCTTTACTCCTGAATAAAAAATATTTATTTCATTATTTTCGATTACTTCTTCAATATTTACGATTTCGCCACTCTTGACAGGGTTTTCTGGATAGCCTTCAGCTGCAACCACAACACAAAAAGCCTGCCCTTGTTTCCACTTTAGCTCAACTTCATTAAGCTTTTTCTCGGAAAGTTTTTTGAAAACTTCAAGCAAATCAGTATTGAGGTGTATCAATAAAGCTTGAGTTTCAGGATCACCAAGCCGCATGTTGTATTCAAGTACTTTAATTCCTTCTTTTGTAAGCATTAAGCCCGAATAAACCACGCCTGTGAACTCCGCGTTCTCTTTAATTAATGCCTCTCTTAAAGTATTTGTGTAATTTTCAAGTTCTTTATATTCTTCCAGCGTTAGCGAAACAGGACAGTATGCCCCCATTCCTCCAGTATTTGGACCCTTGTTCCCGGAAAGAAGCTTTTTGTAGTCTCTTGCAGGAATTAAAGGCAGTAAGGTTTTTCCATCCCATAAGGAAATCAGGGAAATTTCAGCCCCTTCAAGAAATTCTTCAACGACAATTTTTTGGGAAGCCTCGCCGAATTTGCCTTCTAAAAATTCTTCCAGCGTATTTTGAGCATCTTCTCTTGTACAGGCGACATGAACACCTTTTCCTGCTGCTAATCCATCAGCTTTTAGGACTACAGGGATTTCAAATTCATCGAGAACGTTTTTAATCTGTGATTTGTCTGTAATTAGTTTATATTTCGCGGTTGGAATATTGTTTCTCTCCATAAACTCTTTGGCAAAAGACTTTGAGCCTTCCAACATCGCCCATTTTTTATCGGCGCCTATTGAAGGAATTCCCTCTTTTCTGAATTCATCAATTATTCCGCTAATTAATGGTTCTTCTGGTCCTACAATAAGCAAATTTATACCGATTTCTTTTGAAATTTGGGCTAATTTTTCAAAATTCTCAGCATCTATAACTTCTCCGAGATGAGCAAAACCATCATTAGGCTTGCATAGATATAATTTTTTCAGTAAAGATGATTGTTCTATCTTCCAGGCGAGTGCATGTTCTCTTGCTCCTCCTCCGTATATAAGTACTTTCAAGTTTTGTTCTCCTAAATTAAGTCTACTTTTTTGTGAATGTTTGATATTATTTTTCCTAAAATAAATGGTTCATAGGTTTTGCAAATTTCAATAACCCTTTTAACTTTATCAGGGGAAGCTATAATGCACATTCCAACTCCCATGTTAAAGGTTTTATAGGCTTCTTCAAAGCCTACTAAATCTTCAAGCTTTTTAAAAATAGGTTTTTTAGGAATATTTTCTACGGATATTTCTGCGCATAAGCCGTCAGAAATAACTCTTTCGAGATTCCCTGCTATTCCCCCGCCTGTTATATGCGCACAGGCTTTAATTAGATTTCCTTCACAAAGTTTTAAGATTTCATTCACATAAATACAGGTTGGCTCAAGGGTTTCTTTAAGTTCTTCCTCAGTTAAAAGTCCTTGTTCGTGAAGTTTTCTTATCAATGTATATCCGTTAGAATGTGGACCGCTTGATTTAAGTCCGATTACTATATCATCTTCTTTGACATTTTCTTTTCTTAGCATTTTGTCTTTTTTTACTAGTCCTACAGCAAATCCTCCAACATCAAAATGTTTTTTTGTGACGAGATCGTTTAGCTCAGCTGTTTCTCCACCAAGCAGAGTGCAGTTATATTTGCTTAATTCGTTTTTGAGGGTTCTTATAAATCTTGAAGTTATTTCTACATCAAGAGAATGTGTTGCAAAATAATCGAGAAAAAATAGCGGAGCAGCACCAAGACATATCATGTCATTTAAGTTCATTGCTATCAGGTCTATAGCGACTGTTTCTATCAGGTCATATTTAATTAAAGGAATGATTTTTGTCCCTACGCCATCCGTACAGCCCACCAAATAATAGTCAGGAAGAACTGGATGCTCGTAAATTCCTGCAAACATGCCTATATTTTCGCTTTTTACTTCTTTTTGTATTAATGCTGTGAGTGTATCAGCTTTTGCTATGCTTACTCCAGCTTGTTCGTAGTTGATTTTCATCTTATTTTCCCGTTATCTATTAGAAATCAGCTCGCAATAATTGTTTTTGCAAATATCTTCCCTGTTATTGGCGATTGAAGAAGTTAAGCACGAATAACACCAGCCTTCCCATCCAAAAACATCTTTCAATCCTTCAAGTGACAGATATTTTAGGGAATCTGCTTCTATAAATTTTTTTACTCCATTAATATCCTTATGGCTATTTGCTATAAGCTCTTCTTTTGAAGGAATGTCAACCCCCCACTGGCATATATTTATTAATTTTGGTGAAGCTGATCTGAAATGGACTTCTTTTGCTCCTGCATCTCTTATCATTCTCACTATTTCAAGAGAAGTTGTTCCTCTTACAATAGAATCATCAATTATTACAACCCTTTTTCCTTCAATAACTTCTCTCATGGCTGTAAGCTTTCTTATTACA
>MFRJ01000040.1:0-2400 GCA_001784535.1 Candidatus Melainabacteria bacterium GWA2_34_9 | reverse complement strand
CTCGGGAAGGATAAAAGTCCTTCCAACCCAGCGATTTCTCATCAATCCCATTTGAAAAGGAATTCCGGACTGCTGTGAAAATCCTAAAGCAGGTGCAAATCCTGAATCCATTACCGGTACAACAATATCAGCATCCACAGGGTTTTCGATAGCACATTTTTTGCCGAGTTCTACTCTTGTCATGTATACATTTTTATTAAATATATTGGAATCTGGACGTGCAAAGTATATATGTTCAAACACACACATTTTTGACGGCATTTCTGGGGCGAATCTTTTTATTTCATAACTGTTTTGAGTAATTATGACTCCTTCACCAGGTTTAATATGTATAATTTTTTTAACAGTAAGAACCTGGAAAGCTGTATCTTCCGAACTTACAAATATCCCTTCTTCAGCCTCGCACAATACTAAAGGTCTATATCCAAGGGGATCTCTATAAGCAAAGACTTTTCCTGGCACACAAAATAATATAGACCAGGCTCCGCCAAGAAAATTATTTGTTAAGACCTCTCCAATCTCTTCGAATAACCATTCAGAAGGTGGCTTGCAAAGCTCTCTTACAACTTTTTTAAGGATCATTTCAGTATCAGAGGTTGTGAGAAAAACTTCTCCCTGTTCTTCAAGATCCTTTTTCATCTTTATAGCTGCATTCACATTGCCATTATGGGCTACAGCAACCTTTTCTCCAAGGTAAGTGATGATATATGGCTGAGCATGAATGGCATCAGATTCACCCTGAGTGGAATATCTGACATGACCAATGCCAGTTTTGCCTGTTATATTATTAATTACCTTGTCAGAAAGGACTTCCATTACAAGCCCCTTGTTTTTATAGGTAAATAAGTCATCATCACCGCAACACAGACCTGCGCTTTCCTGCCCTCTATGCTGAAGCATGAAAAGTCCCTGCTGAATAAATGGTGCTATATTATGTTCTTTGCTTGCTCCGCCGAAAATACCGCATTCTTCCGAGAATTTAATCCCGTCAATTCTGGAATCAGCATAGCCAATGCAATGTTTTTTACAGGAAAAATTCATCTTTCCATCTCCGATTCAATGGATTTATCATACAGGTAATATAATTTTCTTAAATCAAAGCTATATCCGTCAAATTCCATAGTATTATCTGTGCATTTACCAAGTATTTTATATTGAATTTGTTTGGATTGTAAGATATTTTTTGTTTTTTCTGGTTCGGATGTTGAAATTACATATCTTCCTGTAATTTCTCCAAATAATGCTTTTTCTTCGTCTTTGCAGAATATTAGATTGCCTTTGAATCCTGTATTTCCATTTTTTATGCCTTCAAATACAGCTCCGAAAAGCCCTCCTTCTGAAACATCAATGCATCCGCCGATTAGTTTGTTATCTCTTAATTCAAACATTGTTTCTTCAAGATCTTTTTCCATATTAAAATCAGATTTATCAACTTCTCCGCCAAGAAAATAATATAAAACTCTTTGATAAAGAGAGCCTCCTGTGTTTGAATCATCTATAATCTGTTTGCCCAATAAAATTATAGTTTCTCCTGTAGCAAAAGCAGCTTTTAATAGTTTATCAGGGGAGTCAGTATAGCCTATCATTCCTATTGTTGGAGTTGGGTAAACTCTTCTGTCAGGTGATTCATTATAGAAAGATACATTGCCGGAAACCACAGGAACTTCTGCCTCTCTACATGCATCCGCAATACCTTCCACTGATTTTACAAACTGGTAGGCAACCTCATCTTTTTCGGGATTTCCGTAATTCAGGCAGTCGGTCACTCCTAAAGGTTTAAATCCGCTGGAAATCAGGTTTCTATAGCATTCCCATACTGAATTTCTTCCGCCTTCGTATGGATTAAGGAAAACTTGTCTTCCGTTTGAATCAATCGTAAGTCCAACAACCCCGCCTTCTTCATGTATCCATATTCCAGCAGCGCCGGATTGTGCTGGTCTTAATGATGTTCTTGTTCCAACTGTATGGTCATATTGACTATAAACCCATTTTTTTGAAGCAAAGTTAGGATCAGAAACCATTTTTTCTATTGCTTCATTAAGAGGCATCTTTTTGTCAAGAGTTAAATTTCTGTATTCGTTTATATATTCAGGTTCTTCTTCGTTTAAAGTGTATTTTGGAGCTTCTGCAAGAATTTTCGGGGGAAGATTTGCAACTTCCTCACCATTCCAGAAAAGTCTATAACCTCCTGTTTCTGTGGTTTTACCTATAACGCTTGCAGGAATTTCATATTTTTTAGCGATATTAAGGACTTTTTCTACGCCTTCCTGCTCAAGGACGAAAAGCATGCGCTCCTGTGATTCGGAAAGCATTATTTCCCAAGGCTGCATGCCTGCTTCTCTTAGATGAATTTTGTCAAGATGAAGGTCCATGCCACATTCACCTTTGTAAGCCATTTCA
>MFRJ01000039.1:11390-12780 GCA_001784535.1 Candidatus Melainabacteria bacterium GWA2_34_9 | reverse complement strand
GACATTTATGGGAAATCAGCTATCCTTTTAAGGATTCATACGGGGCAGTGGTTGTTGCGACTACAAGACCGGAAACTATGTTTGGCGATGTGGCTGTAGCTGTCAATCCAAACGATCCTAAATACAAGGATTTAATTGGTAAACAAGTAGTTGTCCCTATAATTGGCAGGGCAATACCTGTTATTGCCGATGAAGCAGTAGAAATGGGCTTTGGTACAGGCGCCCTTAAAATTACTCCTGCCCACGATCCCAATGACTACGAAATCGGTAAACGTCACAGTTTAAAACCTATCTGGATTATGGACGAAGCTGGAAACCTTCTCACAGATGAAAATGTTCCTTATGAACTACGCGGACTCGAAAGAGATAAAGCAAGAGAAAAAACCCTTGAACTTCTAAAAATACGCGGTGAATTTATAAGAGCAATTCCTCATGAGCATAACGTCGGTCATTGCCAGCGTTGCGGAGAAAAAATTGAGCCGCTTCTTTCTGAGCAATGGTTTGTAAAAATGACAGAGCTTTCAGATAGACCTATTAAGGCCTTAGAAATTGGTGAGCTTGGTTTTATTCCTGAAAGATGGACAAAAATTTACCTCGATTGGATGGAAAATGTCCGTGATTGGTGTATTAGCAGACAATTATGGTGGGGGCATCAGATTCCTGCTTACTATTGTGATGCTTGCAAAGAAATGATTGTAGCAACAGAAAAACCTGATAAATGCACAAAATGCGGAAGTTTAAGCTTAACGCAGGAAACAGATGTACTTGATACATGGTTTTCATCAGGATTATGGCCATTTTCAACAATGGGCTGGCCTGATCTAGAAAGCCCAGACTTCAAAAAATTCTACCCTACAAGCGTTCTTGTGACAGGATTTGATATAATCTTCTTCTGGGTGGCAAGAATGGTGGTTATGGGCTATGAATTCACCGATAAATCGCCATTCAAAACCGTTTATATTCACGGATTGATTCGTGACGAAAAAGGTCAAAAAATGAGTAAATCAAAGGGCAACACGATTGATCCAGTTGAAATAATCGACAGGTACGGTTCAGACGCCCTCAGGTTTACTTTAACAAGTCTTGTAACCTATGGCGGGCAAGATATTAAAGTTTCTGACGAGCGTTTTGAATATGGAAGAAACTTTGCAAACAAAATTTGGAATGCTTCCAAATTCGTGCTTATGAACCTCGAAGGGGTTGATGATTCAGAAATTGATATGAGTGCGCTTACTATTGCAGATAGATGGATTCTTCATAAGTATAATGAGGCTGTATTTGAAGTAAATAAGAATCTGGAATCATATAGATTTGGTGAAACAGCCCAATTATTATATGAATTTTTCTGGAACTCATACTGTGACTGGTATGTAGAAATTGCAAAAACACA
>MFRJ01000039.1:8797-11379 GCA_001784535.1 Candidatus Melainabacteria bacterium GWA2_34_9 | reverse complement strand
CTAATACAAAATTAAATACTCAAAGAGTTTTAAGATATGTGCTTGAAAGGACATTAAGACTTCTTCATCCAATTATGCCACATATTACCGAAGAGATTTGGCAGCTTATCCCGGGCAAGCTATATAAAAATGATTCACAATCAATAATGCTTACTGATTTTCCGAGTTATGATATGGGATTAAAGGACGAAAGAGCTGAATCAAAGCTTAATACAGCAATTGAAACAATTAAATCTCTCAGAAATATCAGACAGGCTTTTAATATCCCTGTAAGTGCAACTATACAGGCAAAAATTTATTCTGAAGATGCTGCTGCAAAAGAAACTTTTGAGGTTATAAGACCTTATATAGAAACTTTTGCAAGGGTTGAAAGACTTTCTGTGAAATCAGGTATACCTGCAGAAATTCCTTCACAGTCAGCTACTACAATGATGGGAGCTTCGCTTATAGTTGTTCCTCTTATAGGACTTATTGATTTGGATAAAGAAATACAAAGACAGAATAAAAAACTCGAAACGCTTGATAAAGAGAAAAAAGGTCTTGACTCAAGACTAAGCAGTCCGAAGTTTCTTGAAAGTGCACCTAAAGAGGTAGTTGAACTGACAAAAGAGCGTATTAAAGAAATAGAGCAGCAATCTCAGTCAATACAAGAACTTTTAAAGTCATTAGCACAATAAAAATGCCAAATCCTACAATATTATATGAAAAAGCCATTTCTATCCTGACTTCGCAGGGGAAATTCTATATAAATCTCGGGTTGGATAGAGTAAAAAACCTGCTTGAGCTTTATAATAACCCGCAGGATAAAATAAAATGTATTCATGTGGCGGGAACTAACGGAAAAGGCTCAACATGTGCAATGCTTGCTTCTGTTTTGACTCATGCGGGATATAAAACAGGACTTTATACAAGTCCTCATCTTGTAGATTATACAGAACGGATTAAAATTAACGACAAAGATATTTCAAAAGAAGCTTTTGCGGATTTAATTTTTGAGATTATCAAAACCGCAGAAGAAAACAACATCCATGCCACAGAATTTGAAATTCTTACTGTATTGGCTTTTGTTTACTTTCAAAGAGAAGAAGTAGATTTTACAGTAATCGAAACAGGACTCGGTGGAAGGCTTGATGCAACTAATGCCATAAAAAATCCTTTGTTGTCAATAATAACCACTATTGATTTAGACCATGTTGATAGACTGGGCGATACTATAGAAAAAATAGCCTTTGAAAAAGCAGGAATCATAAAGTCAAATATTCCTGTAATCACCTCTAAAGACAACAAGGGGCTTGAAGTTATAAGAGAAAAAGCTTTTGAGACAAGCAGTGATTTAATATTAGTTGATGATGCTGATACTTCTTATGAAGTAAATCTAAAGGGAGCATGGCAAAAAAAAAATCTTTCACTTGTGCTTAAAGCTATAGAAACCCTCAGGCGGCATGGAATAATAATTCCTGAAAAAACTGTTCAAGAAGGACTTCAAAATGTTTCATGGCCGGCAAGATTTCAATATATAAAAGAAATGAACTTAATATTGGATGGTGCGCATAACCCGAATGCCGCTAAATTGCTTCGAGAAAGTCTTGATAATTATTACCCTGATAAAGAAAGAATATGGATTTATTCATCTATAAGTACAAAAAACTATGCAGAAGTCATGGAAATTTTATTCAGGCAAAGCGATACGGTAATACTTACTAAATCAAATTCAGGTGCGGCTGTTTCTCCGAAAGTTTTAAAAGCTAAATTAATTGAAAAACACATGCCAAATAAAATATATATAACTCAAAACATAAAAGAATCTATAAATATTTATCATAAATTAGTAACAAACCAAAACATAGGTGTAATGGCAGGATCCCTTTATAGCACGGGTGATTTTTTGTTTCAATATAACGTAAAAAAATTATACTTTTAATTTTCAACTACTGCCCAACTAGGTTATTTTTTCGAAAATCGCTTATCATATTTATATTTTATGGTAGTATTACACTTGAAATATAAATACAAATAAGTATTTAAATGTATGAAAAAAAGTCGTTAGATTAACTAGTACCAGAAAAGGAAAAATTTATGCTGTCTATTGAAACAACATCTGTAAGAATAGTAATTGTAGAAGATTATAAACTGACTCGCGTAGGCTTAAGATCTTCATTAAATGAATTTGAGGGGATTCAAGTAATAGGTGAAGCAGAAGATGGGGAAAAAGGGCTTGCTTTAATCAAAGAATTAAAACCCGATGTGGTTCTTATGGATTTAGGACTGCCGGGAATTAACGGAATTGAGGCAACACAGCAGGTAAAAGCTTTTGATGACAAAATAAAAGTCGTTATCCTCACTTCACATGACAGGGATGAAGAAGTTCTGGCATCGCTTGGTTCAGGTGCAAACGCATATTGTTTAAAAGATATAGAGCCAAATACACTTGTAAATGTGCTTAAAAACGTCAGTCAGGGCGCAGCATGGCTAGATCCTGCCATTGCTAAAGTTGCATTAAATCTTTTCCCTAAACCTCAATCTACAAAAGTTCTTAACCCTTCAGAAATTTCTGATGCAAGAGCCCAACTTACAGAAAGAGA
>MFRJ01000039.1:0-8767 GCA_001784535.1 Candidatus Melainabacteria bacterium GWA2_34_9 | reverse complement strand
TCAGAGAAAATATCATCTAAATAAATTCAAAAAGCAGGAGTGCTTGCGGAAATTGACAGTTTCCGCGAAAAACTCATTCTGAAATTTAATTCCGGCTATCTTTTTCGCAAAAACTCAAACATTTTTTGCCTCCGTTAAGGAGGCATTTTATTATTTTCAAATAAAGCTCCGCACAACATGAGAAGCCATAATAAATCCTGCAACAGGAGGAACAAATGGCGAACTTCCCGGAGAAATTTTTTTAAGCTCAATATTTTCGCCTGTTTCAGTTTTTATCTCAATACAAGAAAGTTTTTTTTCAACAGAAATAGGTTTTTCTTTACTCAAAACTACAGTTAAACCTTGAGTTATACCTCTTGTTTTAAGCTTACTAACTACGTACCTTACAAAATCACAGCTTCTTGGATTAACTTCAGAAATATCTGCGGTATAAAGCTGAGTAGGATCAAGCCTGTTTCCTGCACCAAGAGAACTTATCACAGGAATATTTTTTTTAACACAGCTTTCTAAAAGGTCAACTTTTGTTTTTAATGTATCAATTGCATCAATCACATAATCAACCTGCCCGAAAAATATTTTTTCCGTTAAAGCTTTCGTGCAAAAATCATTTAAGGCGTTTACCTGAATGGCGGGATTGATATTTTTAATCCTGTCCTCCATAAGAAAAGCTTTTTTCTCGCCGATATTGGAATTAAAAGCCAGAAGCTGCCTGTTAATATTTGATTCTGTCACTTCATCAAAATCAACAACAGTAATTTTACCGATACCTGATCTTGCAAGAGCTTCTGCGGCATAGCTTCCTACTCCACCAAGTCCAAAAATGGCGACATGCTTTTGAAAAAGAAGATTTTGAGCTTCTTTTCCCCAGATTAATTCGTTTCTGTCATAAATTTCACAATGCATAGTTTCCATAATTAAATTTTATAATACTTAGATAGATTAAAAAAGTAATTTAGCCCAACTTTTTGGGGAATAAAAATCAAATAATTTTATTCTTTTTTTTGTTTAAGTAGGTAAAAGCAATTTAAGAACTTTATTGTCAAAATACTTTTATACCGCTTCAAAAGAGTAATCGATAAATGAAAAATATTTTGCGAAAGCGGTATAGCTTATTAGGAGCGTTTTTTGATAAAATCGTTTTAGCATAATAACGAAAAGAGAGGTATTTTGAAGCATGAAATTAAATAAATTTTTTCTGATTTTTTCCATAATTGCACTTTTGTCTCAAACTCTTTCAATAAGTGCTTTTGCTCAGCAGTATAGTTGTACAAAAGCTGATAAAGAATGGTCTAAACGACTTATAAAAGAAAATCTTGTTTTAACAAGAACATTAACAGATTTAAACAGTGAAACAGCCAAACCCTGCGATAAATTACAGTTGAAAACCATGGATGATATAGATTGCGGCAATAAAGTTATAATTCCATGCGGCAGTATAATTGAGGGAAAAGTCGTTAAAGCAAAAAACAATTTTATATTAAGGTCTGACGCTTATATTGATTTTTTAATTACAAATATAAAAACCAGTTCAGGCTGTAATATATGTCTTGAACAAGATCCAATAAAACTTAGAATAGTTGATCCTCACTATAAAAGTTCTATGAAAAAACTTTTGGAAAGAGCGCCGATTTTTGTAGCAGGTCCGGCAACTTCTATTCCGCTAGGAGCAGCAACGGCTTTAGGTGGCGGTGTTATATTTGCAATAACTATTGGAGCACAAGCAACAGCCGGATTTTTATCTGGTTTAATTTATCCTGATATTGATAAAACAAGAATTGACGGAGCAATAATAAGAGCTGTAGAAGGAACACCTGTCGGCACTTTCCGTATTGTTGTAGAGAGAGGTTTTGAAATTAATTCTCCCGCCTGTTGTTATGTAACAATAAGACTTGATGATAAAGCAAAACAACAAATTCTTTGTTCAATGCAGAGGGCGATTGCTACAAACAAAAGTTTCTAATTTTAATTTATACTTTCAAATGTTATACTGTTATAGAAAATAAAAAACAGATATATAAGAGGTATAAATTAAATGCGTCCCAGTTTTACGGAATATTTTATGGGGTTTGCCAAACAGGCATCAAGTCGTTCAAGCTGTATAAGAGCGCAAGTCGGCGCAGTAATTGTTGATACTAATAATAAAATTAAATCAACAGGCTATAACGGCACTCCAAGCAAAGTGATTTCCTGCCTTGAAAAGGGTTTATGCTATCGTGTGGAAAATAATATTCCTTCAGGCACCAGATATGAGACATGCCAGTCAATACATGCCGAGCAAAACGCTATTATTCAGGCGGGAGAAAAAACTTGCCAAAATGGAACGATTTATATTTACGGACATGACCAGATTTGTATTCTTTGTAAAAGGTTTATAGTTCAGGCAGGATTGAAAGATATTTATATTCAAAAGAATGATAATGCGGAAATTATCCGCTTTAAAGTGGAAGACCTCCGCAACGACCTAAATAGCAGTCAAAAAGGTGGCAGTAGCCACCCCTTATAACTTCTCTAATTCTTCTGATTAGTACTTAAATCTTTGTTGTGATAATGCATAAATTCTACAAATCAAAATACATAATTTCTTCAGGGGAAAAGATTTACGAGAACAGCGTTCTTGTAGTTCAGGACGGAAAAGTTTTTGATATAGTTGAAAACAACAAAGTTCCTGAAAATATGGAAGTTATAGACTTTGGAAATGCTGTGATAACTCCCGGTTTTGTAAACTTGCATACGCATTTGCAGTATACAGACTTAAAACCACTATTTAAGCCTGAGCAGATACCCCAAAATATTGATTTTGCTGATTGGATAATAAGTTTAATGAAGCAATACTTTTTCTGGTCAGAAGCTAAGAAAATAAAATCATTCAAAAACGGCTTAAGAGAGACAGTTTTATCAGGGTGTACCTGCATAATCCAGCTTTCAAGAGAAGAATCTTTTTTAGGTATCCTGAAGAACCTTGATTTAAAAAGCTTTGTGTTTCTTGAAACTTTTTCAAACAACGAAGAAAACAGTAAAAAAGAAATTGAAAAACTTCAAAAACAGATTAGAGAAAATACTTCAAAAAATGTAACAATAGGGATTTCCCCTCATTCTATTTATAATGTTCACAATACTTTATGGGAAGAAATTGCTAAATTTTCAGCAGAGGAAAATATTTTAGTACATACTCACCTTGCAGAATCACAGGATGAAATTAATTGGCTGAATAATAAACCTTCAGGCATAGACAAAATCCACAAGCTGGTCAAATGGGATAATATGAAACCTTATGAATCAGGGATGAACCCCGTTGAATATCTGGAAAAGCTTGGTGTTTTGGAGAGATTAAAAGGAAATTTAACAGTTGCTCATTGTATAGAACTGGACGAAAAATCGCTTGAAAAGCTTGTAAGTTATGGCGTAGGAATTGCGCATTGTCCGAGAAGCAACATGCTGCTTCACAAAAAAACGCTAAATTTCAACAATTTATCTCAAAATATTCTTCAAAACACAGGGCTGGGAACTGATAGCAGGTTCAGTAACTATGACTTAAGTATTTTGAATGAAGCGAAATATGCTAAAGATTATACAGGTCTGGATTTTCAAAAACTTATGGATATGTTAACAATAAATTCAGCCAGCATATTGAAAATTGATGATATAACAGGTTCTCTCGAAGAAGGCAAAGACGCTGATTTTCTGGTGTTTAATTTAAACTCTTTTGTCATTCTGAGCAAAGCGAAGGATCTGTATCAGGATATTTTTAATAAAGAAAAGCCTGATGAGATTTATATCAAAGGACATCAGATAGCAAAAAGCGGGAAATTCACATCAGAACAATGGAAATTTCTTAATGAATCGGAATAATATTAGCATTTCTGAACATAAACTTGATAACGGACTTAAAATTTTGTTTTATTCTTATTGCGGCGCTCCTTCCGCCACTTTTATGGTCTGGTACAAAGTTGGTTCCCGAAATGAAGTAGCCGGTAAAACAGGTTTGTCGCATTTTCTTGAGCATTTAAGTTTTAAAAGAACAGAATTATTTGATTATGGGCAGATCGTTTCTGAAATAAACAGAAATGGCGGGAATTTTAACGCGTATACTTCAAGGGATTTCACTTGCTACTACGAAACATTTACTACTAGCAAGCTTGAACTCGCCATGATAATTGAATCACAGCGAATGCATAAACTTATTTTAAATGAAAATGACAGAAAAACAGAAGTCGGAATAATCCTTGCCGAACTTGAAAAAGGTCTTGATAACCCGTATTCCGAGTTAGAAAATGCTATACGACTCAAAACATATAAAAAACACCCTTATCGAAATCCGATTATAGGCCTGGCTGAAGATGTAAAGAATATTACTATTCAGGATTTGCAGGCTTATTATGACAATTTTTATAAACCAAATAATGCAACCATAGTTGTGGTGGGAAATTTTGACCAGGATGAAGCTATTAGACTTATAAAAAAACATTTTGATTCTATTCCACCTGGTGAAACAGTTTCTTTTGTTGAAAAAGAAAACCCTCAAAACCACTTAAGAAGAACTCAAGTGAGTAAAGCAGGTAGTTATTCTATCGTAAAGCTGGCTTATCATATTCCTTCCTATGATCATGATGATATTTTTCCTTTGCTGGTAATTGGTGAGATGCTTAATACAGGCGTAAGTAGCAGGATACATCAGGAATTAGTAGAAAAACAAATAGCTACCGATATAAGTACAAACGTTGAAATAACAAAAGATTCAGGATTATTTACTATAATAGCGACTTTGTTCCCTAATATAAGCCATACCGAAGCAGAAAACAGGATTTTTGACGAAATTAATAATATTTATAACCATAAATCATATACAGAAGAAGAACTCGAAAGTACAAAAAAACGAATCCGGTCGAGTTTTGAATTTAATAAAGACGGAACATTAAAGTATGCCTACCTTATAGGTTATTATGAAACTATAAGTACTTATAAATTTTTTGAAAATTATATTAATAATATCCAAAAAGTAACTCTGGATGATATTAAAAGAGTATCAAAACTATATTTAACAAGAAAAAACTGCACAGTAGGTCATTTTATTCCTGTACAGGGTGAAAAAAGAGTAATTTCTCCTATATCAGATTATAAAATTGTTCCTGAAAATAAACAAAGCAATAATCCTCTTCCAATAATTATAGAATCAAAAACCAAACCTTATCCCGTCAATTTTTCAAAAAGAATAACCTCTAACGGAATAAAAGTTCTGGTTTCTCCAAATAATATAAGTGATACGGTAAAATTATACGGAACTATATTTGCAGGCAATCTTTATGCAGGCACTGTTAACCCGTCGTTACCTTTTATGTGTGGCGGAATGATGAACAGAGGCACAAAAAACAAAACAAAGCTTGAAATTGCAGTAGAAGTTGAGTCAAGAGGCGCTACTGTTGGTATTGGAAATATTACAGAATCTGTTAATTTCGCTCTCTCTTGTGTAAAAGAAGATTTTCCATATATTCTCAGCCTTCTGTCTGAAATTTTGACAGAACCGTCTTTTCCTGAAGATGAATTTGAAAAAATGAAAAAATTCTATATAGCAGGCATAAAACAGAGAAAAAACAACTCTGATTTCCTTGCAAATATGTATTTTAAACGGATGATTTTCCAAAAAAGTCATCCCTGGTATGCATTTAGTCATTCAACACAGGAAAAACAAATAAAAAATATCTATCTGGAAGATATAAAAGGATTTTATGACAGATTTTATGCCCCTAACAACACTATTATGGCTATAGCCGGAAATATAGAAATGGAAGAAGCTTTTAATCTGGTTGAAAAGCATTTTTATCACTGGGCAAAAAAAGAAACAATTTACCCTAAAATTAAACCTGTTAAGCTTCAGAATGAATTTAAACAGCAAATAGTGCCTGTAAAAAATAAAACAGAGACAAAAGTTGTATTTGGTCACTATGGAAACTTGACAAGAAACGATCCTGATTACCATAAAGCTTTGATAATGAACTTTATACTTGGAGGAAGCGGTGCTCTATCAAGCAGGATAGGCAAAAAATTAAGAGAAGAACTCGGACTTGTTTATAGTATCTCGTCTGGTTTTACGTCACTGTTGATTCCCGGAGGATGGTCTGTCAGGTTTGGAGTTGATGATAACCGTGTAGATATAGCTATAAACGCTTTAAAAGAAGAAATAAACAGGTTTATTAATGATGGAATTACTGATTTAGAACTGGAATATGCAAAATCCTACAATGTAGGAGCTTATCCTCTACGGTTTGCCAGTAATAACGGGATAGCAAAGACCCTTTTAGTAAACGAATTTTATGAACTCGGTGATGATTATATAAATGATTACACCGAAATTATAAGTTCAATTACAAAAGAGCAAGTTGAAGAAACCGCAAAGAAATATTTGCATCCTGAAAAAGCCTCTGTGGTGCTTGTCAGAAGTATTTAAATTTTTATATCAATACTCGTTTTAGTGCACTCTGGCTTTTATAACCTGTTTTCGTACAGTTGTAATGACATCATTAACAGTGTCTTCAATATTTTTTTCAAGTAAACAGCCTGATGCAAGTTTATGACCGCCGCCCCCAAAGAAGCTTGCTATTTCGCAAACGTTAATACCGTTGCTTCTAAAGCTGACTTTGGTTGTTCCTCTTGTAGTTTCTTTGAATACGAGTGCGATTTTTACTGAATCTATTTGTCTTAATGCCTCTGTAATTCCATCTATATGGTCATCACTGGCATTAATTTCTTCAAGAAGTCGCCTTGTTATTTTGGTATAAACTATTTCATTATTTTCAAGAAAAATAGCGTTATCAATAGTCCGTGCATGAAGTTTTACCATTGCAAGAGGCTTTGATTCATAGCATTCATTATAAATATTAACAGGATCAGCCCCAGCAGCTAGTAATTCAGCACATATTTTAAATGTTTCAGGCTTTGTATTCTCGAATTTAAATCCGCCAGTATCTGTTAATATTGCTGTATAAAGGTCAATTGCGATATTTTGTGTTAATTTAACTCCGAGAGGCTCAATTAATTTAAATAAAATCTCTCCTGTCGCTGAAGCTTTAGGCTCTATCCAGTCAATATCGGCAAATCCGTCATCACTTATATGATGGTCTATGTTAAGAGTGTTTCGGGCATTATTAAATAATTCTTCAGCATCTCCAAGACGATCTTTGCATGCGCAATCAAGAGCAATTGCAAGGTCATAACTTTGATGAAGACTGCTTTCGTTCGATTTTTTAAGATACTCTATACCCGGTAAAAATTTGTAGGTGTCGGGAATTTTTCCTGTAATAACAGCATCTAGCTTATTTACGCTGTCAAGTTGGCTTATCATTTCTTTTAAAGCCAGCGAAGAGCCAAGACCATCCCCATCAGGAGCAACATGATGGAAAATTATGATGGTTTTTGCTTTTTTAATGCTTTCAGCTGCTTTTTGAGCTATATTCATTGTTAGTTTGATTTCTAGATATAATTCTTTTGCGTTTACCAAAAGATTGTAGCATAATCAAAATTAATCTAATACTAAAAATGAGGAGAGTGTTATGGAAGTGTTTTTGTCTTTTGGGTCAATATTAATAATTTTAGCGCTTATAGTGCTTGCCTGTGTGGTTTTTACCAATGCTGTGGAGCATCTTGGAGAAGAATTAAATCTGTCTGAAGGAGCTGTAGGAAGTGTTCTTGCTGCAGTAGGAACGGCTCTTCCCGAAACAATAGTTCCACTTGTTGCTATAGTTGGTGGATATCTTGCCGGAACAGACATGGAAAAAGCAAATGAAATAGGTATAGGTGCTATACTTGGTGCGCCATTTATGCTAGGCACACTTGCATTTTTCGTAACAGGACTTGCTGTAGTTATTTTTACAAGGACAGGAAGACGAAATAAAGAAATGCCTGTAAACACAGTTGTTATGTTTAGGGACCTTCATTATTTTGCGCTTGCCTATACTATTTCTATTTTAAGCTCTTTTATTCCGTTTAGACCTTTGAAATGGGTAATGGCAGGTGTTTTGCTAATAGTTTATCTTGTTTATGTTATAAAAACTATACAAACCGCAAGCAAAGAAACAGAAGGCGGTCAGGAAGAACTGGCAGCTCTTTACCTTACAAAATATATAGAACCGCCAAAAAATCTTCAGCTTACTTTTATCATAATTCAATTGATGATTGCTCTTGTCGGCATAATCCTTCTTGCTCATGTATTTGTTGGGCAAATCGAATTTTTAGCTGAATTTTTCAAAATTAATCCTCTTATTTTGAGTCTTATTATTACGCCTATTGCAACGGAACTCCCTGAAAAATTCAACAGTGTAATATGGATTAGGGCAAAAAAAGATACTCTTGCTATGGGAAATATAACAGGAGCAATGGTTTTTCAGAGTTGTATCCCTACAGCAGTCGGTTTAGCCCTTACTCCCTGGATTTTAAGTATAGACGCTCTTGTAAATGTTTTAATGGTTTACCTTTCGGTAGGGGTGGTTTATCTTAATATTGTTCGTAATAAAGGGGTTTTACAGCCGTCAGCGCTTTTAACAGGCGGATTGTTTTATGCTTTTTTCTTGATTTATGTGATATTTAAAATTTTAAATCACGGGTAAAAAGTTTAATCATTATTTATAGCAAAATAAACGTCTTTAAGGCGTTTTTTGCTTATGTGGGTATATAATTGCGTTGTAGAAACATCGCAATGTCCCAGTAATTCCTGAACAATTCTTAAATCAGCCCCGTTTTCAAGCAGATGAGTAGCGAAGCTGTGCCGTATTGTATG
>MFRJ01000038.1:7775-14963 GCA_001784535.1 Candidatus Melainabacteria bacterium GWA2_34_9 | reverse complement strand
AGCACAGGCTAAACTTACGCCTAAAATAGCGTTAGCGCCCAATTTACCTTTGTTATCCGTACCGTCAAGCTCGATCATTGTTCTGTCGATATCGTACTGTTTGCTTGCGTCCATATCAATAAGTTCTTTTGCTATGATATCGTTTACGTTGTCAACGGCCTGAAGAACACCTTTACCGCAGTATCTTGAACTGTCTTCGTCTCTTAATTCAACAGCTTCCCACATACCTGTGCTTGCGCCTGAAGGTACTGCCGCTCTGCCTATAACACCGCTTGAAAGTTCAACATCAACTTCTACGGTTGGGTTGCCTCTTGAATCGAGGATTTGTCTTGCTTGAATGTGCTCAATAAATGTTCCCATTTGTTTCTCCTATTCTTTTTCCTGAGTCTTGCTTATCTCGTCTGTTATCTCGTACAATTCTTTTGATTCCTGGATAGATACGTTTCCTGTCGGAACTCTCAAAATTTTGGCGATTAGTGTTTTGTTAAAATACTCTAGCCTTAAAACATCTCCTTCTTTAACTTCTGTGGAAGGTTTTGCCACTTTGTCATTAATGAAAACCCGTCCTGCCGAAGTCACTTCATTTGCAACTGTTCTTCTTTTTATTAATCTGGAGACTTTTAAGTATTTGTCTAATCGCATAGTGTATTTTTACATTGCTAATTCACTTTAATTTACAACAAAGAAAATGTAATTTAAACCCTGCAGAATGCATTTTTTGTTATTTCTTAATAGTTTATTGTCATTGCGAGGAAGGGTGATGTCCTGACGTGGCAATCTATCTATCGTTGTATTTTAGTCATAATTGTCATACTGAAGCACAGCCGAAGAATCTGACAAGTTTTGCATAAAATCATAAAATGTCATTCCGAACTTGATTCGGAATCTATCCAGCGTTATACCTCAGCCATGATGTCATTCTGAGGGCTTTAGCTCGAAGAATCTGTCCAGCAGGAAATAAAAGCTTTAAGCTCACGCTGGTCAGATCCTTCGCTTCACTCAGGATGACAATAATTAGAAAATGAAGACAGGTGAAGGGGTGCAATCCTTTCTATAAATAAAATTAATTCTTAATACTAATTTCAGTTGTATTATCTATAATCATCTTCATTGCTTTAAAATTAGCCAATAAATAACTTGTTTCTTCTATTATTGTTTCCAACCTGCCATGCATATTTCCTAAATGCCCTATTAATATTTCTTTTTGCAAATTTGTTATAGTTGAAGTTTCTTTTTTATTCATTGATTGTTTTCCTTTATTCATCTAATCGTAATGTTGTAATATCTAATTATTTAATTAGATTATATGATTATATGCTTAGATAGTCAAGTTGGATCTAATATATAATTTTTTTATGGTTAGAGAATATAAATTAGAAACTAATAATTTAAGAAATCAGTTAAAGTCATTAGCCGTAATGGAAAAAATGAGTTTAACAAAATTAAAAATACTTATAAATGAAAAATATGATAAAACGGATACACTTGAAAATTTAACAAATAAATTACGAAATAAGACCGTTAAAGCGACAGAATTGTTTGAAATTCTTGATATACTTGGATATGAAGTCATTTTGAGAAGAAAATTTTAACAATAAAAGAATGGTGGGTTATAGCCCACCATTCTTTTATACTTGTTTTCTATCTATTTCTTGTCAATTGAAGAAATAAGATTCACCATCTCGATGGCTGTTTTCGCAGCTTCTGAACCTTTGTTGCCTGACTTCGTTCCTGCTCTCTCAATAGCTTGCTCAATGGAATCAACTGTTAAAACCCCAAAAATTACAGGAATTGAAGAACTTAAACCAACCTGCGCCACACCTTTAGAAACTTCTGATGCTACATAGTCAAAATGCGGAGTATTTCCTCTGATTACCGCACCGAGCGTAATTACAGCATCATATTTTTTGGAGTCAGCCATTTTCTTGGCGATAAAAGGTATTTCAAAAGCGCCCGGAACCCACGCAACGTCTATGCTTTCTTCTGACAAGCCATGTCTTTTAAGCGCATCAATCGCACCCTCGAGAAGCTTCGAGCCGATAAACTCGTTAAAACGTCCGATAACTATGCCGTATCTTCCTTCTGCTACCGTTAATTTGCCTTCGTATACGTTAACCATTCTCTTTTCTCCGTTAGTCTAAAATATGCTTCATTTTATCACGTTTTGTATTTAAATATCTTTCATTATATTTAGTTTTGTCAATATGCACAGAAACTCTGTCAATAATTTCGAGATCATAGCCTTCAAGCCCGATTATTTTCTTGGGATTGTTAGTTATAAGACGGAATTTTTTAATTCCGAGGTCTAAAAGTATCTGCGCGCCAACACCGTAATCTCTTAAATCAGGATCAAAGCCCAAAGAAACATTTGCTTCAACTGTATCTTGTCCTTGCTCTTGGAGTACATAGGCTTTAAGCTTGTTAACTAAGCCTATTCCTCTTCCTTCATGGGCTCTTAAATATACAAGAACTCCGCTTCCTTCTTTTTCAATAAGTTCAAGAGCACTTGCAAGCTGATCACCGCAGTCACATCTTTGGCTGTGAAAAATATCACCTGTTAAACACTCGCTGTGCATTCTTACAACAGGAGTCGAATTCGTAAAATCTTCAGGATTTCCTTTTACAAGAGCGACATGTTCGGTTTCATCAAGCCTGTTTATGTAGCCGTAAATGTTGAATTCCCCGTAAGCAGTCGGTAGCTTGGCTTTTATAACTCTTTCAACGAATCTTTCGTTTCTAAGCCTGTATTTTATAAGCTGTGCAACGGTAATAAACTTGAGATTGTGTTTTTCGGCAAATTTAACAAGCTCATCACGCCTTGCCATAGTTCCGTCTTCGCTAAGAATTTCGCAAATAACACCGGCTGGAGAAAGCCCTGCCAATTTCGCAAGGTCAACACTCGCCTCGGTTTGCCCTACACGTTTTAAAACCCCGCCTACTTTTGCTTCCAGAGGGAAAATATGCCCCGGTCTTCTTAAATCACCCGGTTTGGAATTTGGGTCAACAAGAACTTTTATTGTAGCTGCCCTATCCTGTGCAGAAATTCCTGTAGTCACTCCGAATGAAGCAGCAGCATCAACACTTACCGTAAAAGCTGTTCCCTGCGCTTCTGTATTAGAATGAACCATCTGCTCAAGTCTTAATTCTTTAGTTCTTTCAGGTGTCAGAGTTGCGCAAATCAAACCGCGCCCTTCTTTTACCATGAAATTTATTATTTCAGGAGTGATTTTTTCAGCCGCGCAGACTAAATCGCCTTCATTTTCCCTGTCTTCGTTATCAGCCACAATGACCATTTTTCCGTCTTTAATATCCTGAATAGCATCCTCGACAGTGTCATGCTGAAATTTATCATTATTTGCTTTGCTTATATTATTATTCATCTTTCCCATTTACTCTATATCCCACTTTGATTTGTTTTCGGATCTATTTAAACGCAAAATTTCATAAAGGTTAGGTTCCCCCGAAAACAGGAATCTGTATCGAGAGCAGTAATCAAGATAAATACCCGTGTTCATTTAAATAATCCATAGTAATATTTCCAGCTTTATTATCCTTCGCATTGACAAACTTTTCAACATATTTTGCCAGAACGTCAGACTCAAGATTTACCCTGTCGCCAATGTTTAAATTGGATAAATTAGTTTCCTGTAAAGTCATAGGAATAACTGAAATGCTGAAAATATTTCCCTCGAGAGAAGCTATTGTTAAGCTTACTCCGTTTATGCATATCGAACCTTTGTAAACGATGTATTTTGCAACATTTTCAGGCGCTTCAAAATAATAAACATCTGCCAGCCCCTGATTTTCTATTCTCCTGAAAATACCGACACCGTCTACATGACCACTTACAATATGCCCGCCAAATCTTCCATTAGCAGGCATAGCCCTTTCAAGGTTAACTTTTTTTCCTGCTTTGTAGTCATTAAAGGTTGTTAAATCAAGAGTTTCTTTTGCAGCTTCAACATCAAATCCGTTTGTTATTAATTTAACGACTGTCTGACAGGCTCCGTCAATGGCAACACTGTCACCAAGCTTTAAGTCATCAAGAATTTTGGTGCATGTAACTGAAATTACCGCGCCCTGTGACTGTTTTGCCACCGATGATATTGTTCCGATTTCTTCTATTAAGCCTGTAAACATATAAGTTTTTTAGCATAAAAAAACTATAATTCAAAAACCATTTTTTGAACTTCTGCACCGTCAATGTTTTTTAAATCTTTTTCAAGGCTCTGGATATCAGTGTCTTCTCCTATAACATCAAGAAGAATTACGCCGTCAGGTGAACAAACATTATCCATTGCAGTGTGAATCCCTATTCTGGTCTTAATATTACATCCATGACGGGATAAAATATCCTGAAATGTTGTTGATGTAATCGTTCTTTTTCTTAATAAAACACCTAAAATTGTTGTTTTTGTTGTCATGAATTTTTCTCCTTATAACTCGTTTTTATAAAATTTATTGACTTAAATTGCCAATTAATTTTCAAATTGTCATGTTGAGTGAAGCGAAACATCTAGCCCTTTTGGAATTTAAGCTTTTATTCAAATATGGATAGATTCTTCGGGCTAAAACCCTCAGAATGACAATTCCACTATTTAAGTAAATTTCAACTATTTCGCAATCTGAGTTAATTAAATCATGATTTATAACAGCTAATTAATAAACAGTTGGGCAAAAATTAAGATAATAAAAAAGAAAAACGGGTAGAAAATATTTTCTACCCGAAATAAAATTCAGAACTGAAGATTGTTTACTCTTCTTATTGTCCCGAAGATTCCTGTTTTGGTGCTGCAAAAATGCCGCTGATTTGTCCGCTTCTATATACATGAGATACGGCAAGTATCCCTGCAGCGGCAAGGGCGGCTATTTTTACAGGCTTTGGAAGACTTGTAGCATAATTTTTAACACTGCTAAATACTGATTGTCCTTTTTCTGCAATAACTGCTGCAGCTACTGCGCCTGTTGCAACAAGTTTTTGAACAACTGCATTACCAATAACTTTATCTTTTGCAGCTGTTAATGACGGAGTAACTTTTGCTGTTAAACTTGCGAATGTTGGTGCTAATTTTTCTTTTAAAGGATTAACAGCTTTGCTTACTAAATTAGTAGCCGCTGTAGATACTTTAACAAGGAGATTTCCTTCTTTTTGAGAATATTTAATAACCGCGCCTGCCGCAACAGCAGTTCCTGCAACACCTGCTGCAGTTATACCTGTAGCAATGGTATTAATTCTCTGAGCTCTTTTTTCTAAATTTTGGTCGCCATTAATACTGGAAGCGAACCGTACTCCGCTTAATCCGATCATATATTTTCTCCATTTCGCTAAATATAAGCACCTTTTTTCTTTCTGTTTATATAAAGCCACTGAAGGAAAAAAATTGATAGTAATTTGTTAAAATATTAAAAAATTGTTACATTTAATTAGATTACAAAAGCAAACCTGCCATTATCATAAGAATTATTGCGGCAAGACCTATTCCGTTACCCGCTAATTGATTATTATTTAATAAGCCTGCATTTTGATAAATTTCATTAGATGGCTGTGCTTTTATCACTGTTGCAAGTCTTTCCATTCTTTCGTTCATTGAATATTCATCGGAAGAGTTGTTAAATAGATATCTTTCAAGTCTTGCAACTCTTGTTTCTCTTGTATCATTCGGATAAACCTGATTCAAAAGCTGTTTTTCCATTTGATTAAGCAAATTATTTAATGATTCATCATCGGAAGAAGGCGAATAACTTTCAGAATAGCTTTCATTGTCTGATGAAAAACTTGATGATGATCTCGGTGAAGGATAATCATCTTCTTCAGAATTATTATTAGAACCGGTAACTATTTTACTTAAGTCATCCACCCTGTCACTTAAAGTTTTTTTAGAAACAGAGCCAAAAATTTTAGTTTCTAGCCTGCCAAGTCTTTTATAAATGTCTTCTTTTTTATAATTTTGACCTAAAACTTTTGTTTCCATTTCATCTACAACAGGATAATCTTCCGATATGTCGACTTTATTTTGGATTGGAATTATATGAGATTCAAAAACTTTTGATGTTATGGCTTTAGCTGTATTTAGATTGATTAAAAACAATAAGAATATGCATAAAAAAACAAACAAGAACCTTGTTTTCATACCACCCTCTCCCGATTATTTAATTTTTTATTAATTATGACATATTTATTGGTTTTTATAATCATCCTGTATGATAACCGGTCTGGATAATGCTTTAACAAGCTCATTCGTATCTCTTTTTTTGCCGATTATAAGGTAATAAAAATCACTGTCAATTTTCATATTCGCATTAGAAAAATTCGGATAACACAATAAATTTCGTGAAGCTGAAGACTGTCTTATGTCAGAAAATAATTTCATGTTAAATTTGTCATAAATTTCCATTATTTCAACATTAGACCACCTCGTTTGGTTCTGCGCAGCAAGTTCTTCCCTGAATTTTTTCAGTTCGCTGTCGGAAAAATAAGATTTATAAAGAGGACTTCTGGCTATAGGCAGTCTAAAAATCTTTTGTTTATTCAAGTTTTTTGTATAAGGAAGTATTTGAAGAAGCTCTTCAGTAACTTTAATCGTTTTTGCCAGATTAATTTGTTTTTCATTAAAAGATCTGACTTTATCGAATAGTTTAAGTGAAATCTTTTCTCTTGCGAATTGTTTAATATTTAAAAGAAATTTAATCGGATAATCCCTGAAAATAATAGTAAAATTCAGGTTTAAAAATTTCCATTTAACAAGGTTTTCAACTTTTTTAATCTCATTAAATTTTATTTCAGGATGAAATTTAAGATCTCTGATTAATACATAAGTAGAATTAATCTCCTGAAATTCAGGCTCTTTAAATTCTAAAGAACTAGCGTTTACTTTAAGCCAAAATTCTTTATATCTCGCTGTTCTTACAGAAGTTTGAAACCCGTTAATGGATGATAACAACTTAAAATAAGCCCGATTATAAAAGATTTTTCGAGGTTTAGGATTGTCTGTTTTAGAAGAAGTCTTATTAAAAATAGATTTCATTTTAAATTTCTTGATTGCAAATGAGCTCTAAAGTTTTTTGAACTCTTGACAGAGGTTCATCTACGTCCATAAATTTGCCTGCATCAACCAGCATTTCAACAATTGAATTAAAAGCAGTTCCTGCGCATTCAAAATCTTCTTTAAAAAGAAGTCTGATTGGACA
>MFRJ01000038.1:0-7645 GCA_001784535.1 Candidatus Melainabacteria bacterium GWA2_34_9 | reverse complement strand
TGCTGAATTTTGGTAGGAACTATCGGGTCTGTATATCTGAATTCCAAAGGAAAACCTTTATAATCCGTAATTAAAATTGCTCCCAGATATCCTTTTGAGCTGGAAGAATATGCTATACCATAAGCTAATTTAACATTTTCTACTGACATAAATTTAAACTTTACTTCTTACATTAGTGTCACGTGAACTTAATAATTTTCTAAGTTTCATAATAGCTTGAGCATGAAGCTGACAAACTCTTGATTCTGAAATATTTAATGTGGTTCCGATTTCTTTTAAAGTCATGTTCTCATGATAATAAAGAGCAAGTATCATTCTTTCTCTCTCGGGAAGATTCCCAAGCGCTCTTGAAAGTTCGTTTTTTACATCCCTGTTTTCTAACATTGCTAAAGGATCATCAGCATTTTTATCTTGAATAGTGTCAATAATTTCCACACCTTCGCCGGAAGAATCTTTTCTGTCATAAATGGAAATCATAGAGGTACTTTCCATTTCAGCCATTGAAGCTTCAATTTTTTCTTTTGGCAATTCAAGTTCTTTTGCTATTTCTTCTGTACTTGGTTGTCTTCCAAGTTTTCCCTGTAGCGCAGCAATCGCTTTATTAATGCTTTTGAATCTTTTTTGAGCTCCTCTGGGAACCCAGTCAAGACTTCTGATTCTGTCGATTATAGCCCCTCTTATTCTCAAAAGAGCATAAGTTTCAAATCTTACACCTCTTGCAGGGCTGAATTTTTCTATAGCGTCAATAAGTCCTTCCACTCCATATCCTGCGATGTCTTCTGTCGATATGGTATTTGGCAAGCTTATCCTTAAACGTCCGACCACATACTTAATCAGATAAATATACTGTATAATCAATCTGTCCCTGATTTCTTTGCTGGTTTTGTCTAGGACAAATTGCGCCCAGACTTTATCTATATCAGCATCAGAGAGCTTTTTAGTTTTGTTTTTATCTATACCAAAATTAAAACCCGATGTATTATCCATTTAAATAATTTTCCTAGCCCGATAACTATTTTTAAACTTCCCGAATTCTATTAAATTTGAACTTCACTACTTAATTTTTAAATTCAAACCCTTATTTAATTGTATTCAGCTGGGAATATAAAGCATCATTCAAATACCGTATTTGACTGTATATTAGATAAGACAGAGAAAAATAAATGTTCTCTGTCTTTAAATATCCGGTTTTGTTTTTGTATTTTTAATATTCTTTTAATTCTCCAAAAGATTTGAGGTAATCTTTTGAATTATCAAGTGTATCTCGGCTTGCTAATACAGAAATCACCGAAGGTTTTGTTAAATACATTTTTGCAACTCTTTGAAGATCTTCAGGAGTGGCTTCATCTACAGCTTTTAAATATTTTGCGGCATAATCAGCGCCATATTTTGAATTAAAGCCGACGTCGATTAAACCTGTCTTTTGGGCAGATGATTCTGTTTGAGAGTTAAAAGAATCTTTTAGGGATTTTTTGGCGCCATTTATTTCTTCTTCTGAGACTTTTTCATCAATTAATAAATTTATATGCTTTTTAAATCCGTCAAGTGATTTTTGAAGATTTTCATATTTGGGTACAACTTGTCCGTCTTCTTCATCTCTTGTAGTTGTTTTAATGGCTAAAACAAAACGTCCCATTTTATTATTTGTTTTGTATCCGGAGCCGACTTCATAAGCCAAGCCTTGCTTCTCTCTTAAATCCATAAACATACGTGAGCTCATTCCGCCGCCCAAAATTGTATGTAGTAAGCGAAGAGCTGCAATATCTTTAATATCACCGGTTTCTTTTATTTTAAACATTTGGACAATATGAGCCTGATTTCTGTCGTCAGCTTCAATAACTACTTTGTTGCTATTTAGAGGTGCGCTTTTTTCGTTATCAACAAATCCGTATTTCTGTACTGTTGGAATATCCTGTTCAAGAGAATTAATAACTTGCTTTTTAAATTCGCCCGAATCTTTGCTTAATTGTCCTGTAGTAACTACAGCAGTAGCTTTTGCGTTTTCCATAATTTGATTATAAAAATCTTTTACATCGTTTAATGTAACATTGTCAATGTTTTCTAAAACGGATCTATCGGTGTTTTTGTTTGGATGATCGCTAAATAGTGTTTCAACTGCTCTATTGGAAGCGCTCTTCTGTCCACTTAAAAGACCGAGCTTGATTTCTGCTTTTGCCTCGTCAAACTTTTCTTCTGTAAATGATGGACTCAAAAGAATTTCTTTTGCAACATCAAGAGCTAAAGGCAATTTTTTGTCCATACAATCGACTTCAACATTGATAGAGCTGTTTCCTATTGATGGTCCCAGATTTAAGCAATTGACATCGAGAACGTCATTCATTTCATCTTCACTGTGTTTTTTAGTTCCTTTTGTCATCATGCTTTCAAGAATTTTAATAACGCCTGGTTTTGATTCAGGTATATTGTCAACAGCAAAAGCTATAACAGCGCTGGATCTAATTGCGTTAGGATTGTCATTGAGTATTAAATGAACATTATTTGAAAGATCATGTTCTGTTGTAGTTCCAAGAGAATTTCCTTTAATTTGACCTGTAAAACTAATTACATTTGATTTTTCTATTTCTTCAACAGATTCTGTTTCAGGACGAGCAATTATAATAGAAGCTTTATCCATATCAAGATATTTTTTTGCTGCATTTTGTACATCTTGAGGAGTAAGACTGTTAATTATTTTTAAGCTGTCTGCATAATGGCTCAAGCTTCCGTGCTCAACCTGTGCTTCGCCAGCCATATTAGTGATTTTTTCTGAAAATTCACTAATTCTGTTTAGATTATCAGTTAGTTTGTTTTTAATAATCTCCATTTCTTTTTCGGAAGGAGGAGTTTCAATAGTATCTTTTATACCTTGCTTAATTATTTCAAGACCTTTTTCTTCTTCACCGGGCTGAAAGGTTGTCCATATATAAACCATTTGAAGGTCACTTAATCGTGGACTTACGGTAGTAACATCAACACTGGGTTCAGTATTCAAAGGTTTAAGAGCTTTATTAAGTTTTGTGCCTCTGTATCCTGATAAAAATGTTATTAAAGCGTCCGCTGTCAATGATTCTTTTATATCGCCATGTTGTGGGCCGGCAAAACCCATCACTACTTGAGTAGCATTTAACTGCGAATCTGTTATCTCTTCTTTTACAGTTTTTTGTATTGGAACAAGGCTTCTATAAAATTTATTTTTATCGTCAACTTTATTAGCAGGTTTATCAAAATATTTGCCGACTAGTTTTATAGCCTGATGAGGATTAACATCTCCAACTATAACTGTAGTCATATTGTCAGGAGTGTACCATTTGTTGTGATAATCAAAAACTTTCTTGCTTGTTAAGTTCTCAATGTTTTTTGAACTTCCCAGAGTCAATCCGCCTTCTAAAGAAGAGTCAATGCTAAATAAATTATTAATTAATTTTTCAAAAGCTTTACTATAGGGGTTGTCCTTTGCTCTTTTTATTTCTGAGATGACTATATGTTTTTCTTTTTCAATCTGTTCAGGTGTAAAAGTTGGATGCTGAATCATGTCAGCATGCATATCAACAATTTTGTCCAGAGTTTGTTTATCTGTACTGGAAGTTGATACGAAATAGGCAGTCTTGTTAAAACTTGTAAATGCATTGAGATCAGCCCCTATTTTTTCAATGTCTTGCATGAACTGACCGGGCTTCAGTTTTTTTGAACCGTTAAAAAGGCTGTGCTCTATGTAATGACTTATTCCGCCAATATCTTCCGGTTCATTCATAGAACCTACTTTTACATATGTATTGATAGTAACAGGTCCGGGTTTAGGAATTATAATAACTTTTTGTCCGTTGTTTAATTCGTATACATGTCCGTCATTATAAAAAGGAACCTGAAATTTGCCGATTTTTTTATACCCTTCAGGTTTTGCGGAAAAAGCTATAGCTTTTAAAGCAGCATTTGTGGTTTCACCCATAAAAGATAAACGGGAATCAGCCAGATTTGTATTATTAATAACAGGTGAATTATTCTTTTTTTCTACGGAATTATTAAAATTTACCGGATTTGATTTTTGTATATTTATTAATTTATTTGTTATTTGCATGCAATAGCTCCTATATAAATTTTTCATTTACATGGGAAATAAAGAAGCTGAAGTTTAGTAATTGCTATAAACACATGAAAAGATTTTGCGATTTTCTAAAAAATCACTGTTATTAAGAGTTTCAACTGATAAAATCAACTTTAATAATTCTTAATAAATTTTTAATATATCTTTAATAATTAATCCGAAAAATACTGAAAATGATAGTGTCGAATAATTGTATCAAAATATGGATTCAGCTAAAGTTCTAGGATGATGAAAATTTGAGTTATAAGCAATTAGTTTATATTAAGTAGAGGATTTTATATTGTTAAATATAATAAATGAAAAGCATATTGAAAAACCTGATATTCTCAAGACTTTATTTAACTCTCTTGAACCTGAAAGTTTTGTTGATGCCTTTTTAAAACATCCTCCTGAAAATTTTAAAATAAAAAAAATCGAATTTGATGAACAGGAAGTTTATGGATTTTTTGCGGATTTAGATCTTTTCACAACTGTGGATGAAAAAATAAAAATTTTTGTGGATAAATTAAGATTATTTAAACCTTTTGACTATATAATCAGGAAATTTTTAACTTTTAATACTTTGTTTATTGGAACCACGGTTTCAGAATATTCTTTATTTCCTAATTCAATGAATTTAAGTGAGTTTAAAAACAAATTATTATCAGTATTTCAAAAGTCGGGAAGTCAATTTTTGGTTATAAAAGATTTGCCTTCCGAGTCGCCTCTTTTGTCAAACGATGAAAATATGTTTTCAAAAGAAATGACTTCATCTCTGGAAAATAATGGCTTTGTTATTCTTGCAGGACAGGCGCTTGCTTATTTACCTGTAGACTTTGATTCTATAGAAGAATATTTGAAAAAATTCACTTCAAAAAGAAGAAATAACTTCAGAAGAAAAATGAAAGCTGGGGCAAATTTATATTTACAGGAATTTATTACAGGGGATAACTATTTCACGGATGAGATAGCAAATATTCTGTATAACCTGTACTTAAATGTATATAATATTAGTAATATTCATTTTGATAAAATGACATTATCTTTTTTTAAACACATATTACAGAATACATATGAGGGAAAAGTATTTATTTATTATGACAAAAATAAAATCATTGGTTTTAATCTGTGCTATGTGATGAATGATTATTTGGTTGATAAATATAGGGGATATCTTTATCCTGAAGCTCTCAATTTTAAGCTGTTTTTTAACCAGTTTTTTGACGGCATAAATTATTGTCTTGTTAATGGTCTAAAAACTTACATAATGGGCTGGACTGCCCCCGAGGTAAAAGCATATCTTGGCTGTAAGTTTACTTATACCTATCACGCAGTTTATATTAAAAATCCGATAATCAGATTTGTATTAACAAAACTTAAATCCTGTTTTGAGGCTGATAAAAGGTTAATTGAAGGATTAAATAAAGGTTAAGTCTTTGAATATTATTATTATACTTTTACTTCTTACGGTTATAGTAGAAACAGCCCAGCAGCTTTTTTTTAAAATGGCCGGAATAGATAATAAAAAACGTTTAATTTATTCTTTTCTCGGAATAAGCATGTATTTATTGTTTGTGATCATATGGCTAAGAATTTTAAAAAATCTTCCATTAGGATTTGCCCTGCCTATTATGGGCTTTAACTATGTTACTGTTGCCCTTGCAGGAAATTTATTTTTTAAGGAAAAAATAAGTATAAAAAGATGGAGCGGAATTGTACTTATTTTGATTGGGCTGACGCTAGTTTGGTTTGGAGGGGCAAGTTTTCTATGAAATCTTTAATAACTCAAAAATTTCCGTATTTATTGTTTACGATATTTCTTCTAATGGAAATAGGTGTATTTTTGTCGCATAAAATTGTATCAATGCACGCAACAGGTGATGGTTTTGCATTTTATTTAACACTTTTAAGCCAACCCTGGATATGGGTTTCGCTAGTGTTGGCGCTTATTCAGTTTTTTTTATGGACAGCAGTTCTTGCAAAGTCGGAACTAAGCCTTGCATATTCTATGTCAAGTCTTAGTTACCCGCTAACTATGCTCGTTGCAGCATTTTTATTTAAAGAACACCTTTCGTTATTAGTCTGGAGTGGAGGAGGATTAATTACTCTAGGTGTTATAATTGTCGGTCTTGAGACAGAATAAATTAATTAGTATTAAAACGAGGCTTGTTAAACGATCTTGATGCATTCAGTAAATTAAGCGGCTGATCAATTTCAAGATAATCATAGGCACAAGTAATAAGTTTATACAGATCATTCCATCTGCACTGGTCTTCTTTCTGTTTAAGCAGGTTTTCGCCTATTTTCATATAGTATGTGCTTGTTTTGTTAAAACTCTTTATTCCGTTCGGAGCAGGGACTGTTTCTTTTAAGAATTCAAAACTGATTTTGTTTTCCTCACAGTAATTAATCAAAGGTTTGATGACTATGTGTTCCTGATACTTGTTGCGAAGGTTCTGAATCTCTATTTCTACAGTTGTCAAGCTTCCGTCCTCCTTTTCTAAAATAAACTACCGTATATTTTGAAACTTATTGGAATGCTTTAGGTCTTAGTTATTGTTAGTTAATTATCTTTAAAAATTAATATCTTTATGTATTAATTAAGTGTGTGCAGAGTATGAATCAATTAATATATTTACACTTTTCCTTATAAATCATTATACCATTTTTTTGGATTTATTAAATGTATAAATATGTTAATTTTTTAAATTAAATTAATAAAGGGAAAAAGCAAGTGGATACAAGAAGAACAGTAGCAAGAGAGTTGGCGTTGTTGACTTTTTCTCAATTAAGCAAAAATATTGAGAAATGGGAAAATAAAGATATTGTAGAAATTATTGAAAGATCAGTAGAGACTTTGACTAAAGAAGCTGAACATAATTTACAGTCTTCTGTGAGAGAGTTAGGTGCTATACGCGATTACATCCAAAATTACGAAATTGACCATACGGATAATCTTGAAAGACCTATGGATGTTTCAATAATTCCTGTGGCAGTACCCATGACCTCTGATATGATTGGAAGAATAGACACACTTCTTGATGCGGCAGAAAAAATATATTCTGCAATGGATATAGTGCAAATATCTGCCATGTCTGAAAGAGAAGATGTTAAAAAATATTCCGTAAAACTTGTTAGAACATTTATTGAAAATAAAGAACATATTGACGCGCAGATAAAAGAACATTCAAAAGGCTGGGACGTTGACAGGCTCTTGAAAGTTGACAGGGATGTACTCAGAATTTCAATAACAGAGCTTTTGTATTTTGAAGATATTCCGGCAAGTGTTTCTATAGATGAAGCTGTAGAACTTTCAAAAAAATACGGCACGGATGAAAGCTCAAGCTTTATCAATGGAATTTTAAGGCAAGTTTATGAAGCCAGAAAGTTTATTAAATAAAAATAGAAATAATTTGAGGAAACTTTAAATTTATGTTTAATATATTCAAAAAGTTTGTAAAAAAAGAAGAAAAAGGGAATCTTAAAGAACAAAATTTTGTTGATTTTGAAGAAGAAAATAGCGATAAAATCTCGAAAAGAGAAGAAGCTTTTAATTGTTTAGAA
>MFRJ01000037.1:5657-13721 GCA_001784535.1 Candidatus Melainabacteria bacterium GWA2_34_9 | reverse complement strand
ACCACAATTCTGGTTATGCTTATCTTTATCAATTAATTTACAAATTTCCAATGTAATAGTAGAACTATACAAATTTATTAACCAATTCCAAAAAACTTGTGGTTCTTGTAAATTTCTATGATTATTTATTGTCTTTAATAATTTATCGCTAATTTTTTTTGTAAACCAAAAACTAGAAAATTGTTTTTCTATATTATCAATATCTTTTTTATATTTATCATCCAAATCTTTTAAGCCAGATTTTATTTCTTTTACTTCACTCATAATAAAACTCCGATTGTTGGATTAAATGTGGGGGCTGTCATTGCGAGGCTTGAAACACCTTTTAAAGCATTAATTTTTTTAACGAAGCAATCTTCCTTCATTCTGTTTATGCTATAAGGGAAGATTGCTTCGCAACCAGCTTATACTTACCCTAAAAATTCATGGCTCGCAATGACAGTGCGTTTACTGGACAGATTCTTCGAGCTAAAGCTCTCAGAATGACAATGCTACTTTTTATGATAATTTTTAACGATTTCTTCAATAATTGTAGCACTATCTATTTTATCAATAAAAAACCAATTAATCTTCTTATTTGCGCGAAACCACGTAAGCTGTCTTTTGGCAAACTTTCTGGTGTGTTGCTGAATATTTGCAATCGCTTCTTCGAGGGTGTATATTCCGTCGAAATACTCGCAAATTTCTTTATATCCAAGAGTTTTCAGAAGAGAATTAGTCCGCCCGTATTTTTCAATCAAGGATTTCACTTCTTCAACAAGCCCCTGTTCTATCATTAAAAGCACTCTTCTGTTTATTCTTTCATAAAGAAAATCCCTGTCTTCTGCATTTAAGCCAACATAAAGCACATCATATTCCGGCTCTGAAATTGTTTGCAATTCTGACATTTTTTGTCCTGTCGCGTTTTGAACCTCAAGCGCTCTTATAATCCTGAAAGAGTCTTGTCTATAAAGTTTTTCAGCCATTTTTGGATCAGATTCCTGAAGTTTTTTATAAAGAGCTTCTTTTCCGTTTTCCTTAACAAAATCTTCCATTTTCTGCCGAAAATCTTCGTCAGGTCTAACATCAGGAATATTTAGTCCTTCAAGAAGAGCTCTAACATAAAATCCTGTCCCACCAACAATTATCGGAACTTTATTTTTGTTGAGAATTTCCTTGATTTTTTCGGCAGCTTCATTTTTATATCTGCTTGCCGTATAAGTTTTTGAAGGGGATTCAACATCTATCAAATGATGCGTGATTTCCGCTATTTCTTCTTTTGACGGTTTTGCGGTTCCGATATTAAAATCTTTATAAACCAGTCTTGAGTCAGCAGAAATGATTTCACCACTGCGAAGTGGGAGTGTAAAAGCTGAAGCGGAGCTTTGCTTCGCTGGAGGCTTTGAACTCGTTCCATTCAGTTTTTTTGCAGTCTGAATAGAGATATTTGTCTTTCCTGAAGCTGTAGGTCCAACTATGGCAATTACTTTTGGTTTTTTATTGGCATTATTCATTGTTTTCCTGTTGAGTTTTTGTCATCCTGAGCAGAGCGAAGGATCTGCCTAAAAAGGAATAAAAGTTTTATATTGTTTGTTAGTTAGACCCTGAATCAAGTTTAGGGTGGCATTTTTTGTTTAGATGCGTTTGCTGGACAGATTCTTCGGGCTAAAGCCCTCAGAATGACAACATTTAAAATTGATATACGAAACCTACGCAAAGGGCGATTTTTAATGATAACATAAAGCTATATTTATCTATATCTTTCAAAATACAAGAAGGTCATCATCGTATAATAAACTATAACATACGCAAAAAGCATCAAGGTCAACAGTTGACCTATAATATTTTCGCCTAATACCAAATTTAAACCAAAAACAAAAATAAAGCTTATTATCATAAATGCGAATATTAGAAATGTATTTATTGGATCGTTTAAAACGGTTTTTATGCTTGCAATAAAAGCATTTATAGGATTTTTTTCCTCAGCGACAACACTTTGAGTCCAAAACATAGTTAAATAAGAAAGCACACCAACAAAAGACATATCAATAGCCGCTATTTTTAAAATCTTAATTTTGTCTACATGATTGATTTTATTCCAGAAAGAAATAAAATCTGCTTTTGTACCAAGAGTTTGTGGAAGATTCTCAAGTGAAAAACTCTTAAAATTTCCTAAAAAATGAAAAATTACTGACTCAACTAAATTTACTACCAAAAGAAAGATCAAAACTCCCCAGAAAATTTTCTGAAAATATTTCCCTACGCCAGGGAAAAATTCTTTGTATAAATTTAGGGAATTCAGAGTTTTTTGTTCGTCTGAAAGGTTTTCATTATTAGTATTTTCAAGGCACATATGAAACATATTTAGCCATCCGGAAAGAAAAACACTTTTTAAAGCTATTACAGCAACCAAGATAAACGGATTTATACCGACAACAGGGGATAAAACCACAATCACCAACAAAAGAAACATTAAAAAAGGCATTACTAATACCTGATTAACCTTAACAAGATCAAATGTTCTTGGAATAAGCTTGTGGATAAGAATTTGTGTTTTCATAAATTTATTTTTCTTTCTTGTGAAGCGGGAGTAAAAAGCCCGAAGCGGCGACGCAAAGGCGGCGGCAATGCAGGGTTTAAACTCATTCTTTTATGGGTCTAATTAAAACTATAGAATCAAGGTTAATCTGAATAAAATCATTCAGCTCTGCTGTTCGATCAGGATAACGCCTATCAGAAATTTCTGCATCTTTAATTGCAACAAAACGCTTACTGCCATTAAGAATATCCGACAAAACCCTGTTTTTTTTACCCGTTTTAGGCATGAAAACATAGCCTTTAATCTCATAATCCTTTGTTACAACATAAACTTTTTCAGACCAAAAACCTGATACCGTTGACTTTATAAAATCAGCTTCATTGAAAAAACTTTCATTGTTAGACATAATTTTTTTCCTTTTTTGCTTTTTTAACCCATATTTGCATATGCCGTGAAAAGAGGCAGATATAAAGACAGCGCAAGTACAAGAACTATTGCCCCAATTACTACAAATAACAGTGGTTCCATCATTTTACTTAAAATATCAACTACGCGATCAACCTGATCATCTACATACTCACCTGCCATTTGCAGCATATCTCCAAGAGCACCGGATTCTTCACCTGTTGAAATCATACACATTACGATTCCGGGCATTACTTTGGAAGCTTTTAATGCAGAAGTTAAAGACTTTCCGTATTGAACATCAACAGCAACTTTTTTTAAAGCCTCATGCAATACAACGTTTGTAACCGTGAGATTTGCAAATAACAAACTGTCCACTAATGTAACACCTGCTTCAAACGATACTGTCATTGCAGTAATAAAGTTTGAGAGCGAAGTAAATCTTAAAAATTTTTCAAATACAGGAATATTTAATCCGACTTCATCTAAAAACCTCTTTGATGTTGGCCAGGTAAAAAGATAATATACTGAGCCTATTGTTGAAGCAAAAATAAGTGGAACAGCATACCAGTTTGTCTTTAAAAACGTTCCTATACTCATCATTATTGTCGTTATAAGAGGAAGTTCAACTCCCATTTGAGCATACATTCCTTTAAAAGCAGGAAATACAAACATAAGCATTATTGTTGTTACAAGACAAGCAAGAATTATAACAAAAATAGGATAGGAAAGCGTTGAAACAACTTTACTTCTGAGTTTATCTTGTTTATCAAGAAGAAAAGAAAGTCTTTTTAATGTTGATTCAAGTTCACCACTCTCTTCCCCGGCTCTTACAAGACCTACATATACACGGTCAAATGATTCGGGAAATTTCGCAATAGCTTCACTTAAACCGCCTCCTGCCAGTACCAGTTTTCTGAGTTCTATTGAAAGATTTTGAATATTCTTACTTTCAGAGTTCATTTCTATAAAAAATAAAGATTCTACAAGTGAAATACCTGATTTTGCAAAAGTATAAAGTATATTTGTAAAATCTATTTGTTCCCTCATGCTTAATCTTTTTACTTTAATTTTTTTAAGAGGTTTCTTTTTTGGTTGATGATGAACATTTTTACTGAGGGTAGATCCTTCTTCTTCAACTTTAACAGGCAAAAATCCCTGTTTTCTCAAAAGCTCTCTTGCTTCTTGTTGAGAATCAGCTTCTATTTTTCCATGAACCTTTTCGGATCCGTTTTTTAATGATGTATGTATAAAAATAGCCATATTAAACCAACTTAATATAATTAATCATTAACTACGCCCAGTACCCGTATAAATTCAGAAATAGGAATTTCTCCATTAAGTATTGCATCGAGTCCGCCTCTTTGCAATGTTTTCATTCCGCAGCTAACGGCTGTTTCTTCAATCTCATGATCAGCTGCACCTTTTGATATCATTTTTTTTATTTCGCGGCTAACTACAAGAACTTCATAAATCCCCATCCTGCCGACAAAACCTGATTTATTACATGAATCACAGCCTACAGCCTTAAATATATCTTTCTGTTTAAACAATTCTAAGTCTTCTTCTGATGAAGTAATATACTTTAATTCTTTATCAGTAGGCTTATAAACCTGTTTACACTCGGGGCACAATCTTCTTACAAGTCTTTGAGCTATTATTCCCTCTAGAGCCGTTGCTACCAAGTGAGCTGCTGCCCCCATTTCCGTAAGACGAACAACAGTTGCAGCCGCACTGTTTGTATGGAGCGTACTTAAAACAACGTGACCGGTGATTGATGCATGAATTGCAGCTTCGAGAGTTTCAAAATCCCTTATTTCACCTATCATAACCACATCCGGATCCTGTCTCAATATAGCTCTCAAACAAGATGCAAAAGTAATATCGGCTCTAGGATTAACCTGAACCTGGCTTATTCCGTCTAATTTTATTTCAACCGGATCTTCAACCGTTGTTATATTAATCGTTTCGTTGTTCATTCTATTAAGAACCGAATACAGCGTAGTTGTTTTACCGCTTCCGGTAGGACCTACCGCCAAAATAATGCCGTGTGGTTTATTTGTCATTAATTCTATTTTTTCAAGGTCTTCATTAGCGGCTCCCGCCAGTTTTAATTTCACATCTCCTTTTTGAACCTTGATATCAGGAGCTAAAACCCTTACAACCATTTTTTCTTTTTGGTTAACAGGCAGTGTACTAACCCTTAAATCGTAAGTTTTTTCATTATATTTTAATGAGATATGTCCGTCCTGCGGTCTTCTATGTTCAGCAATATCAAGTTTTGCTATAACTTTAAGTCGAGACATTACCGAAGATTCAACTTTTTTAGGAATATCAAGCACTTTTTGAAGTATGCCATCGGTTCTATAACGAACTATATAACCGTCAAGCATTGGTTCAATGTGAATATCACTTGCTTTTCTATCTATAGCATCCGTAATAATTGAACTTGCAAATTTTGCAACTAAGTTAGAATCATCTTCAAGTTCTTTCTCAAATTGATCCCATAAATTATCTTCTTCTACTAAAGTGCTTTCTTCATGATTAATCTCTTTAAGAAGTTTTTCTGTTTCTCTGACTGTTTCAAAGAAGTTTTTCATACATCTTTCATACTCGATATGAGTAAGAATCAATGGATAAGGTTTAAGACCTGTAAGATAAATAATATCATTTAAAGTCTGTTTATCATTAGGATTAACCATCCCAAGAAAAAGAGTTTTGCCGTCAGTTCTAATTGGAACAGCTTTATTTTCTTTAATAAAATCTTCAGGCAAAAGTTTTATAACTGCAGGATCAATAGAAAGATCTTTTGATTGTACTGTACTTATCCCCTGTTGTTTTGAAAGTGCCATTCTTAGCTGATCAACGGTTATAAAGTTTAATTTTACCAGTACAGATCCTATTGGAGTACCTGATTGTTTACTGTGAAAAAGAGCTTCTTCAAGTTGTTCCCTTGTAATAAACCCGTCATCAATAAGCTGATCACCAAGTCTTTTTTTAGGAGCATTTTCACCTTTAGGAGCTAAAGGTTTTGCAGGAAGAGGCATTGCAATAGTTTCTTCTTTATTTTCAGGTTTCAAGATAATTTTTTCTGGTTCAGGAAGAGGTATTGCAACAGGCGGCTCTTCTTTAACACTTGAATTTGCGGAATCAGGCGTTAAACTTATAGCAGGGGTTTCTTCTTTTACTTCATGCTTATCATGGGTATTATTTAAATTTAAAGAAACTGATGCATCTTTAAATTTATCTTTAAAGAAACTAAAAAGTTCTTGAAATTGTTCTTCTGTTAAGGGAACAATTTTGGGTTTTAATTTTGTATTTGCAACGATTTTAGTTAGGATAGGATTTCTTTTTTCCGGATTATTTGCATCCACAATGCCGACAAAAAGAAATTCACCCTGTTTATTTATCGGAATAAATTTATCTTTTTTAACTTCTTCCGCAAGAAACATTGCAAGATATTCTGTATTTATACTATTTTTAATTTTTTCTGTGACTGAATCAGTCATTTTTTTCACCTGATTTTTTACTTACACTTATCATAAGAATTTTTATATCGATTCAACTTTATCATCATCTTTAACTATTCTTGGAGTAACCATAAATATCAATTCTGATCGTTTACTTTTAGTTAATTGATCTTTAAATAAAGTACCGAGTATAGGGATATCTGCTAAAATAGGCATTTTTGCCTGCGTATTTGTTTCATTGTCTTGTACTAATCCGGCTATAACAATAGTTTCTCCATCTTTAACCATTATCTTGCCTGACTTGAAGGTTCTATTGTTTAACAAAGTTGTACCATCGGACGTTATATTTTTTATAGTTTTATATGTAGGCTCAAGTTCTAGGGAGACATAACCGTTCGGTGAAATTTTCGGAGTAACTATGACGGTTATACCTTCATCAGATCCTACTTCTGTTGTTGTTGTTGTGACCGGTCCTGTTGCGGTAGCAACAGTTGTAGTGGTAACTTTTTTAACATAATCAGACTTGATATCTATTGTTGATTCTGTATTATTTGAGGCTATAATTCTTGGATTTGCAAGGACTCTGCCTTTATTATTTGTAATAATTGATGTTATTGCCCCTGTTATTTTATTAGGATTTTTCAAATTAAAACTTCCTGCAAATTTATTAAAATTTATTGGATAACTTAATGTTGTTTCCCCTGCAGCTGAATCTATTGCCTGACCAAGAGTATTTGTTAAAGTTAATATATTTTGTAATTCCTTAGAACCATCTTCACTGAGCTCTATAATTGAAATTTCAAGATAAACTTGAGGCTCTTTTTTATCAAAGTTTTTTATAATTTCCTGAGCAAGATTAACCTGTTCCTGTGTTCCGCCAAATAAAGTAATCTGATTTAATCCCGGATCCGCAAGCACCATATAGGAAGACGATGAAAATGCAGAAAGAGTTTGTCCTCCCGAACTTGAAGAACTTCCAGATGAACCTCCCGCAGCGGTTCCTGAACAAACCGTAGTCATTTGACTTCCCCCCGAAGAACTTCCTGATGAAGAACTTGATGAACTAGAAGAACTTCCCGCTGAAGCAGTTGTATTTTGAAATACCGTCATGCATATTTTTGAAGCCAAAGAAGCCGGCTCGGCATAATTTACGCTAAATGTATTTACTTGCGGTTTTGTATCAAGATGTGCGATTACTTTTTTAGCCAATTCATAATCGCTGTTCTTTCCAAATATATAAACTTCATTTGTGGTTGGATTTGATGTAACAATAGCAGCTTTGCTTATATCAGGCTTGTTTAAACTAAATATATTATTATTCAGAAAATCTGCGATTTTTTGTGAGTCTACATATTTAATTTTAATAGGTTTAATTTCTGTTTTATTAAGTCCTAACTCACTTGCTTTTTCGCTTGTCGCAACAATTAAAGTATTTCCATCCTGCCAATAAGACAGTTGTTTTATTGTCATTATATATTCAAAAGCTTTGTTTACAGTTACATTTACAAGATCGAGACTGACTTCTCCTTCACTATCGGTTCCTGATGCAACTGTAGCTCCTGCTGTAGTTCCTGCTGTCGCTGTTGCTCCAGCCACAGAGGCGTCAATAATAATATTTTTTCCTGCTTTATCTGCAAGCATTCTTAAAACTTGTCTTAAATCTGATTTAAC
>MFRJ01000037.1:5324-5549 GCA_001784535.1 Candidatus Melainabacteria bacterium GWA2_34_9 | reverse complement strand
ATAGTTTTTTCCGGTGTTTTATCATTATCTACTCCTTAACAGTGTTAAGATTATTCTTTTTATAAGCCATTTGTATTGATAGTAGGAAGTCTATAATTCATGCCTCCAAAATTCTGATTGTTTCTTACTACAGGATCATAGTTAATGGCATCCTGTCCTATAACTTCTCCAACACTAACGCTGTATGTATTATTACCATAGCTAATGGTTACTGAATTTTTAGTT
>MFRJ01000037.1:0-5261 GCA_001784535.1 Candidatus Melainabacteria bacterium GWA2_34_9 | reverse complement strand
ACATTTATGATGGCAACAGATTTTCCGCCCGGATCATAGAGAATACCGCTGACTTTTGATTCCATAAGATTTTTTAACTGGTTGTCAGCTGCCGGATCAAACATCGGAGGAGGAGGAATATCTGAAGGAACTCCTAAATCTCCTGTAACTACACTATATTTTTTATAAGGTTTAAAAGGATTTTTTCTTCCAAAATTAACAACATTCACGATAACCATTTCTTCATCGTTTGAAACAGAAGAAGGTATTTTCTGATTATTTGAAGAATAAGCAGAATTAGTTGTTGCCTTTCTTTGATTAGTAATCATTTTGCCCGAAAGATCATTTGATTGCGCTTTTAAACAAAACGATAAAACCAGGTACGTTACCAGAACGATACCTGCAAAGATGATTTTAAAGCTTTTTTTTCTAATCATCATGGGTTTTACACATATTTTTTGATAGACTTTCACATAGATTATTGTAGTAATAATCAAGTATACAAATATCCTTTATTTGAAGTATTTTGAAGCACATGATATATTACTTAATTAAAATGCTAATTAACTTGAGTAGCTAAATAAATATAATTTTCACTAATTGACGATTGGATTTATTTTTAAACGAGTACCGGTATAAACAATGAAAATTCCTGAAATAATTGTTCCTGTTAATACTCTTGAAGAAATATATTTTATCAAAGAAACAAAATGTAAAAATATATATGCTTATCATTCAAATTTTTTAAAAAAAGCCGGTCATGAAAAGCTTATTGAGTTTATTAACATTTCAAAGGAACAAGATCTAAATTTTTATATAAATTTTAAAAGCGAAATTAAAGAAACAGAAATAAAAAAAATAATTGATCTGTTTGAATTGTTAAACACACTTGATTTTAAAGGAATTCTTGTTAACAACCCTGCGATACTCGAAATAATTAAAAATACTAAATTTTCAGGCAAAATCATAATTGATTCCGGGTTAAATATACATAATTTAACCAGCGCGGAATTTATTTCTTCTATATACAAACCTCAAATGATAAATTTAACCGAAGAGATTTATATTAAAAATTTATTAAAAATAAAGAAATATACTAATTACAAGCTTGCTATTGATTCGAATAATCTTCCCTGGATAGCAAAAGACCTTATTGAAAATAAAATTATCGATACAGTAATAATAAAAGCCAAATTTGATACACCAAAAGAACTTATAGAAGGGATTGATTCTGTTGTAAAAATACTTGAATCCCCTGAAATGCACAAAAATCAAAAGTTACCTTTCAAAAATATAGAAAATTCTCTTTATAAAACTGATCATTTTTCGGGAGAATTCCAGAATTCACGAGGAAGGACATTTAAATTTTCCGGCAATATTCATAACTTTAAATGGGAATATCACAGATTTTTCCAACCCAAATATAGAAATCTGGAGAAAAATAAATCTTATCCTCTTCTAAACTTAAGACTTACAAGTCTTGAACAGATTAAAGAATTAAAAAAATACCTGAAAAAAATTAAAATTAACCCTATTAATGCCATAGAATACGGGGAAATCTTAAATACAGCCGATTTGGCAAAATACAGCTTTAATAAAATAATTGATCAAGTCAAAAACGAATGCGCTGAATATGGAATAAAGCTTAAATTAGGAACTCCTAAAGTTTTAACCGAAAGGGATTTTGACAGGGTGTACGAATACACAAAATCTGTTTTAACACAGGCTCCATGCCCGCATTCAGTTGTAATAAATAATATGGGCTACTGGTGGAGCATAATTAAAGACAAAAATCTTAATATACCTATTGAAATCGGTCACGGGTTTAATATACAAAACAGTTCATCAATTGATCTTCTTGAAGGCTATCACAGCATAAAAACTCTTGATTTCAGCAATTTTCAGGGAATAGAGAATATAAAACAATGCATAGAAAAGATTGAAGATAAAATTCCATATAGACAAATCACTATTGCCGGAAGCTCAAGAGTTCCAAGTTCGGGATTATGCCCTTTAAACAAAGATTCTGCAATATTATCGCGCCTGTCATGCACCGCTCCATGCCATAATGGAACTTATGCAATTCAGGACAAAATGGTTAAAAAATCTTTCCCTATTGCAGTAGACGGATTTTGCAGAATGCACATGTTTAAGGATAAAATTCTGGATTTATATAAATACATAAATGTTTTTCAGGAAATCGGCATTAATGAATTTGTGATTGATTTTAGCAGTCTGCCCGCAAAATTTGTTCCAATTTTGCTAAACAAATACTTTGATTCTTTATACAATCCAAAATACAAATTTGATACAAAATTTTTGACCGAAGAATACGGCATCGAGAAATATTTATTAAAGAATAATTTGTAATTTTATAAATTTAATGTTAATATATTCACAACTCGAAAGAGAGTGGGCAACCCCCACTCTCTTCTTTACTTAATAGAGACATTTTAAGTGAATAAAGACAATATAAACAAAATCGAAATAATCAAAAAGGTTACGCCGGTAATAGAAAAAGCTGCAGAAGAATTCGAGTTGGAACTTCTGGAAGTCGATTTCGTTAACGAATTTAACAAATGGCATCTTCAAATATTTATTTATAATCCTAAAGGACCAACAACTCACGAAGATTGCGAAAAAGTAACAACTATATTGGCTGAACACTTGGATTTAATGATACCTGTCCCGTTTTATCTTGAAGTAAGCAGTCCCGGTACTGAAAGAAAACTCAAATCTCCCAGAGAATACGAGATTTTTAAAGAAAGTAGGGTTAAAGTCAAGCTTAAAAAAACAACTAATGAGAATATAAAAAATTTTATCGGAACAATTATTGATTACAACAAAGAAACAGGATTAAAAATAAAACTCGAAGAAACAAATCAAATTATCGACATAGAAGAAAATAATATTTCACAAATAAAACTTGAACCTAAATACGAATTTTAAATTATAAGGAGTAAACAAACATGATTAAAGTTGGAAAAGTGCTTCTGGAAGCTACTGAAGAATTAGAAAGAGACAAAGGCATTCCGAGAGAAGCTATTCTTAGATCTCTTGAGGATGCAATGGTTACAGCATACAAAAAACATGTAAAAGGCACTCATGTTGCTAATATTACAGGTCGTGTAAATGAAGTAAAAGGCGAAATCGGTGTATTCAGAACAAAAGAAGTCGTTGAAGATGATGTAATGAATGAGCATACCGAAATTCTTTGGGAAGAAGCAAAAAAAATTGACCCAAAATGCGAAGTTGGCGATGAAGTTGAAGTTGATGTAACCCCTGCTGATTTTGGCAGAATTGCAGCCCAGTCAGCAAAACAGGTTATAACCCAAAGAATAAGAGAAGCTGAGAGAAAACTCATTCTTGATGAATTTACAGAAAGAAAAGGAACTCTTGCAACAGGAATTATTCGACGTGTTGAACCAAGAAATGTTATAGTAAATATTGGAAGGACAGATGCGGTTCTTCCTCAAAAAGAGCAAATTCCCGGTGAATATTTCAGAGTTAATGACAGAATCAGAGTCTATGTCCTTGATGTAAAAGAAACAACCAAGCTTCCACAAGTCGTAGTGTCACAAACTCACCCGAGAATTGTACAGGAATTGTTTGAACTTGAAGTTCCTGAAATCGAAGATGGAATTGTAGAAATAAAATCAATTTCCAGAGAAGCAGGATACAGGACAAAACTTGCTGTAGCAAGCACCGATCCAAATGTAGATCCTGTTGGAGCTTGTATAGGTCCAAGAGGAAGCAGAATTCAAACAATTGTCAATGAACTTAAAAATGAAAAAATTGACATTATCAGATATACTGACGATCCTGCTGAATACATAACAAATGCTCTTTCCCCTGCAAGAATTATTTCGGTACAAGTCTACGAAGATGCTGCGCAAAGAAAAGAAGCTCTTGTTGTTGTTCCTAACGACCAATTAAGCCTTGCAATAGGTAAAGAAGGTCAAAATGTAAGGCTTGCGCACAGACTTACAGGTTGGAGAATTGATATTAAAAGTCTTTCTCAGTATGAACAAATGCAAGACGAATACGACAGATATCAGGAAGAACATTATCAAGAATTGGAAGAAGGACAAGAATCAACTGCTGAAGAATATAATGAACAACAAGAAGAGGCTGTTGAACAAGTTGAAACAGTCGAAATAACAGAAGTTGTAGAAACTGCTCCTGAAAAACCTAAAAAAGCTACAAAAGCTAAAAAAGAAGTAGTAGAAGAAGCAGAAGTTGCAGAAGTTGCAGAAGCTGCAGAAGCTGCTCCCGAAAAACCTAAAAAAGTCACAAAAGCTAAAAAAGAAGTAGCAGAAGAAACAGAAGTTGTTGAAGCTGTTCCTGAAAAACCTAAAAAGACCTCAAAAAAGAAAGAATGAGTTCAGCCCCGTAGGCGGGCAAAGTGAACGGTCTTAAAAACTCCCGCTTCGCAGGAAATAATATGAGGAATAATAAAATTGCCCTTTAGAAAATGTATCGGGTGTGCTAATGTTAAAAGCAGAGCTGAAATGATAAGAATCATGAAGCTTTATGATACGGGTGAAATAATTATAAATCCCACATCAAGACATTTTGGTCGTTCATCATATATTTGTTATAATATTGAATGTATAAATATAATTCTTAAAAAGAAAAAACTTCAGAAAATTTTAAAAAGAGAGGTGCCTGCAGAAATAATAGAATATTTGGAAAAGGTGGAACAGTAGTTCCGAAAGGTAAAAAAATTAGGAGAAAAAGGCTGATGGCAGCAGAAAAAATCAGAATATACGATTTAGCAAAGAAATTAGAGCTTTCTAACAAAGAAGTGATGGATTTGCTTGAACAAAAATTAAATGTTATGGCAAAATCCCATGCAAGCACTGTTAGCACAGAAGATGCTGATAAACTTGCGGCTTTAATTACGAAAAAATCATCTTCTCCTACTGCTCCTAAATTAGAAACCAAACCTGTCGAGCCTTCCAAAAAAGTTCCTTCTTCTGCACCTCAAGAAGTAACAAAAAAACCCGAAATTCAACAAGAAATAGCTAAACCAACTGAAACTGATTCTCGAAAATCAACACCGCCAATGGGCGAAGGAAGACCATATCCACCTAGACCGCAAGGTGACAGACCACCAATGGGTGGAGGAAGACCGTTTCCTCCAAGACCGCAAGGTGACAGACCACCAATGGGCGAAGGAAGACCATATCCACCTAGGCCACAAGGTGACAGACCACCAATGGGCGGAGGAAGACCGTTTCCACCTAGACCGCAAGGTGACAGACCACCAATGGGCGAAG
>MFRJ01000036.1 GCA_001784535.1 Candidatus Melainabacteria bacterium GWA2_34_9 | reverse complement strand
GATCCTATGCATTCTTTGATTTGGATTGATATTGCAGGGATTGAGATTACACGAGGAAATTATTCTGTTGCAGAAAATTATTTAAAGCCTGTTAGTTATATGGACGAAAAAAATTCTTATTATTACTATTATTCCGGCTTAATTAACAAAGCGCAGGGCGATTTAGATGCGGCAAAAGAGAATTTTGACAGAGCTATAGAGTTAAAGCCTGATTTTGACGATGCAAACCAGGCTTTGAAAAGATTATAAGATTATTAGATTGCCACTTAGTGGTGCAGCGATGCTGCCGCAATGACAGCTGAATTAATATGAGAGATCTTCTGTAAATTCGGGTTCATCTTCGAGTTCAGCGAAGCTGCTGTCATATTCAGGATCAAACTCATCCGGCAAAAATTCATCAGAAGGCCATACGGTGTTTTTGTTGTAGGCAGTCTGCATAAGATTTTCGCAAAGGCTTAAATCAGAACCTGTTAAATCAGTTCCGCAAATATTTGCTCCGTTAAATTCCGCAGCGGTAAAATCACAACTTATTAATGAAGCACCTGTAAATATTGATCCTTCAAGAACTGTGTCCGAAAAACAGCAATCAGTTATTGTTGCATGAGAGAAATTAACCGTACTTAAGTCACTTCCGTTAAAACTCACGTCATTTAATTCAGTATCACTAATATCAGAGCCTGATATGTCAACTTTATCAAAATTTATTCCGTTTAGGACAGATTCTTTTAAGTCTAGTTCAGTTAAATCAAGTAGTTCTTCATCATAAGAACGGCTTTCATTGAATTTTTCAAACAAACCTGCTCTTAAAAGTTTTAAAAGTTCATCTTTGTTTGTTATGTTGCCCATAAAAAATTTCCTCGTATAAAATGATTACAACTAAATTATTTTTAACTGCATAGCCAGAAGAACTGCCTGTGTTCGATTAGATACGTTTAATTTTTTAAAAATATTGTTTAAATGAGTTTTAACTGTAACTTCTCTTACAAAGAGTTTTTCTGCAATTTCCTGATTGTTTGATCCTTGCGCTACGAGCGATAAGACCTCGGTTTCCCTTGTTGTAAGAGTATCAATAGGATCATCTGAAGCAAAAGATAAACTTGCAGGAATAGTTTGATTGTTTTCTGTTTTCCAATTTGAGCGTCTAAGCAGGGCTTCGATGCGGGCAAGAAGATTTGGAAGAGTAAAAGGTTTTATGATGTAGTCATCCGCACCGAATTTTAAACCTGATATTTGTTGTTGTTCTTTATCTTGAGCAGTCAACATTATTATCGGGATTGCTTTTCTGTCATTGTTTTCTCTTATGGCTTTTAAAGTTGCCCATCCGTCCATATTTGGCATCATGACATCAAGAAGTATCAAATCAAATTGATTTTCATGATTTCCAAGGACTTTTAATGCTTGAATACCGTCTGTTGCAACTGTTATGTCATAACCATAAGTTGGAAGTACATCTTTTAAGTATTTCGGGTTGTCATCAACAAGAAGTATTTTAGCAATTGAGGACATTAGTTAAATTCCATTTTCTTTAAAATGCAGAGAACACAATAATTTTATTATAACAATATTTTTTGATAATAAAAGTGTTAAGGATTAAATATTTTTGTAGCCCTCACCTTTGCCCCCACCTTGAGAAGGGATAAAAAATTTAGACAATGCCGTCTTTTAAGGCTTTTATCGCAGCTTGAGTTCTATCCTCAACTGATAATTTTTGTAAAATATTGCACACATGGGCTTTTGTTGTATGAATGCTTACAATAAGTTTTTCAGAAATTTCCTGATTGCTGTACCCGTCCACAATAAGTCTTAAAACATCAAGTTCTCTATCTGTAAGCTGAATTCTTTCTTTATTTTCATTCATATCTTCTGACAATTTTGATGTTTTATGTTTTGTAATAGTTTTTAATACTGTATTTGCAATTGCCGGATCAAGCCATGCAGCGCCTTCATTGACATCTTCGATAACATGAATTAATTTGTCAGGTTCGATATCTTTCATGCAATAAGCGTTTGCTCCTGCCGAAAGTGCATCCCAAACTTCACTTTCGTTTTTGTGAGAAGTTAAAACCAAAACTTTTATTTTTTCATCAAAACTTTTTATTTGTCTTGTAGCTTCTATTCCGTTAATTCCGGGTAAGCCAAGATCCATGATAACCAGATCAGGTTTAAATTCTATTACGGATTCGATACATCTTTCGCCGTTTTCTGCTTCATAAATTTCACCGAAGCTATCATGTGCTTCAAGTGCAGTTTTAAGACCAAATCTTGTTAAAGCATGGTCTTCTACAATAAGAACGTTTATTTTATCAATTTTAATCACAAAAGCTGCCTCTGCCTTTTAAATAAAGTTTATTACATACTTAACTTAACTTTGTTTTCGGAAAAGTCTAATTTATTAAGCTTTCATGTTTTAACAAATCCGAAAACAGGAATCAAAACTAAGATTTAGTGCTGACATAAAAGCCGAATTACAAATCCTTTTATTATTATATAGAAAGATTCTCTAAAATGCATGTTATCACTATGAAAAAAATTTTTTATTTACTATCAATTTTTTTATTCAGCAGTTTTATATATATAAGTAAAAAAATTAATAGGAAAAATAAAGGGTAAAATAATTATGATTAATCTGTCGAATGTGATGAATCTTCCTGTAAAACAGAATTATAATGTTAAAAATAAGCAAGAAAAAACTAATTTGACAGATTGTTCCAAAAATAACAATTCTCCAATTCTAGCTTCGCCAAAATCTGAACATTTAAAGGCAAATTATCTTACCTTTGGGGTAAATGTAAGACCAAAAACTGAAACTAAATTTGAACTTCCGCCTTTTGTATCAAATATGCTTTCGGAAGAAGAACTTTCAAATCAATTAAGATTTAAACCTTATGAAAAAACAGCTGATTTTATTGCTCAAAACTGCTTTAAAGGCGATAATACACTGCTGGCTCATGCACAAGGAGCTATGCCTGATTTAGCCGCAAATAATTTTGCCGGCATGCTGGCTAAAGGTAAATTTAAAAATTTAGGCATGACAAAAGAAAACACAGAAGTCTATTATGTTGATACCGAAATGGCCATAGAAAATATTAATGTAAATTTAAAGACAAGAGTAAATGAAAGAATAAATAAAGAAGGCGAAAAAGCCAATGTTGAAGGAATAATAACAGAAGAAAAACAAAAGCCTGATCAGGATATTCAAAAAATTCAAATGTTCTGGCATAAAAAAGCAGAAATAGAAAAGAAAACAGTTGTAGTATTTGTTTCTGATCCTACCATAATGACTTTTAAGCCAAGTTCTCCTAACATAAAGACAGTGTCTTTTGCACCTTTACAACAGGAAATGTCTGATGATCCGAAACAACAAAGCAGCCCGTTTTCTCCTGAAATAGAAAAATTAATGAGTATGGATCCTTCAATTAGCATGCTTGCATTGCCTTGTCCTGGTGCGCCTGAAACCAAAAGCTTTTTGAAAGCAAATAAAGATGCTTTAATTCATCCCGGTCTTCCTCCCGGATTAATTGTTTCTGATAAAGCAATAGATAAAGCAGTTAATATGACAAAAGAAAAATCCGGCAGTTATCCGGGTAAAGCGATCAATTTTATTTTTGATGCAACTCCTGCTGCGCTTATGAAAAAACATATTAAAAAAGATGCTCAATATACTGTGATTACTCCTAAAAATCTCGACAAAGCTGTTTCAGCTTATCCTGAATTATTCGAAGAACCTGGTGTGCCAAAACCTTATAACTTGATTCTTGATACAAAAATAAAATTGAAAGATATTGGCGGTATAGAGTATATGGGAGATTTTGTAACAGAATCTATCATTAATAAAGTAGGACCGAGAAAAACGCAGGATGCTCCGCCTAATAGTGTTATAATTTCAGGAGATCCGGGTTCGGGAAAAACGTTCCTTGCAAAAGCTATTGCAGGAGAGGCAAATTCTCCTTTTATCGCGACATCTGCGTTGAAACTTGTCGGGGGACAAGTTCCTCCAAGCGAAATTTTTGATTATGCAAAATCAGTAGCAAAAGACAGTGATACTAAAACGGCTTTCTTGTATATTGATGATTTTGATATTTTGGCAGCTGATCCTAAATCAAAAAGTGAGATAGATATTTATCGTACAGAAATTTTTGATGAAATAAAGAAAATTGACAATAAAAACAGTGATGTAAATGTTGTTGTTTTAGCTTCAAGTGAAGATGCTAAAATTCATCAGGATGAATTTAGTAAAAAAGGTGTGTTTGATAATAAAATTCAAACTCCGGACACGGTTACAAGCAAGCATGCCAGAATTTCTACCATAAAATTGTTTTCAAAAGATTTAAAATTTGAAAATGAAGAAAGTAAAGAAAAAATTATTCAAGAAACTGCAAAGGTTACTGAAGGCGCAAGCGGAGCCGAATTAAAAACAATAATACATAAAGCAGGCGCAATTGCAGAAAGAAGAAAAGAAAAGAAAAATCTTACAATAAATGATGTTTATTCATCATTGCTTGAACTTGAAGCAGGTCCTGTAACACAATCAGAAGAACCTGACTGGGATAAAGAAGGAACTATAAAACACGAATTAGCGCATGCTGTTACTGCTCAAACATTATTTAATATGTCAAAAGATGTATGGAAAAGACCTAATGAAGTTAGTTTTATAACATTTGATCCAAGGGGAAATTTTGCAGGAATGGTAAGTTTCCTCAAAGGTGAAAACGGCATGCATACTTTTGATTCTGTAATTGCAGAAATGGCTTGTGGATTAGGTTCAATTTATGCTGAAAAAATGCTTTTTAAAGGACGACACACACATGGTCCCGGAAATGATATTGAGCAAACTAATACATTAGCAAATGTAGCAGTGAAGAAACTTGGTTTGGGACATTATACTAAATTTCAAACCAGTCCATCCTTGGTTGAAGAAAATAAAAAAGATATTACTTTATTGATGGATACATCTTCAAAAGTTGCTGAAATGGTAATTGATTTTAATAAAGACTTCATAAATGAATATGGAGATGAATGCTTTGATAAGCTTGGTAAAGGCGGAAATACAATGTCTGCCGAAGTCTTTAAAGATAGATATAATCAATGGCTTGATAAAGATGACAGAAGAGAAAAATTAAAGCTTGTGGAAGCAAAAATAGAAGTCTTGACGGACACAGCAAGAGATAAAGGTAAATTTATCAATAATGATAAACAATTGACCCAAATAGCACAGGCTAAATTAAGAAAAGAAGCTGTGGCAAATTCTAAAAAAGCATAGAATAATAATAAAAAGAGGGAAGGTTTTAAAAACCTTCCCTCTTTTTATCCTGAATTTTCTTTGTCATCCTGAGCAAAGCAGGGAACCCGCTTTTTTGATATTTAATCAAAAAAGAAATATAGTTTATTGTTGAGCTTTTTGAACGTCTTTTAAGCTTAATCCGATTCTTCTTTCTTGAGGAGAAAATCTTTTGATTAATACTTCAATTTCTTGTCCGACAGAAAGCACTTCGAAAGGATTTATATGGGAATCAGACATTTCTGCTACAGGAAGAAGTGCTTCAACACCGGGATAAATATTAACAAAAGCGCCAAAAGTTGTTATTTTATTGACTATGCCTTTGATAATCTGACCTTCCTGGAATTCACTTTCAACTGAAACCCAAGGATTTTCTTCCATTCTCTTAAGACTCAGGCTTATTCTGTTTAAATCGGTATCAATGTTAAGGATTTTAACCTGAACTTTTTGACCGAAAGAAAGAATATCTGAAGGGTGTTTGATTCTTTGCCATGAAATTTCGGAAATAGGAAGAAGTCCGTCTATGCCCATAATATCAATAAATGCACCGAAATCGGCTATTCTTACTACTTCACCTTCTACAATTTGATCAACTTCAAGGTTTGCAACGATGCTGCCGGCTATTCTTTTTCTTTCTTCAGCAAGAGCAAGTCTTTCACTAAGAATAAGTTTGTTTTTCTTAGCATCAGATTCAAGAATTTTAACCTGTAATTCTTGATTCACAAGACCTTCGTGGGGAGTACCTGTTCTTAACTGGCTGGCAGGAATGAAGCCTCTTAATTCCTGAACTTCAACAATTACGCCACCTTTGACAAGAGAAATAACCTTAGCGGTTATTGTTTCTTCGTTTTGACGGAATTCATTAAGTTTATCCCAATTTTTAGCATAATGAACTCTTCTTAAAGAGACCATTATCTGACCTTCTTCGTTTTCTTCTTTTACAATATAAAATTCTTTCTCGTCACCCACTGAAACAATATCTTCAGGGCTTGAAAAAGGAACGTTTGAAAGTTCTTTAAGGGGCAGAAAAGCTTCTGTTTTGCTTCCTATATCAACAAAAATACCGCCTTTGTCAACTTTTATAATTGTACCCTTAACAACATCAGCTACTTTAAAATTATAATCAAATGATTGATTTAATAGTCTTTCGAATTCACTGATTAACACTTCCGTTTGTTTTTCTTTAACTGCTTCTACCACTAATTTAATTCTCCTATTCTTTTAATTACCTCTGTTATTACATATTCCGGGGTGGAAGCTCCTGCTGTAACCCCAATTTTTTGTGTTTTATTAATAATGTCTTTGTAGTTTTCAAGTTCTTCACTTGTTTCTATAAGTATGGTTTCTTTTATGGGTTTAATAATTTCGGCAAGGTGTGTTGTGTTGGCGCTGGATTTGCTGCCGACTACTATCATAAGCTCAACTTCTCTTGCAAGTGCTTTTGCAGACTGTTGTCTTTTAAAAGTCGCTGAACATATTGTGTTATAAACTTTTAATTCTTTAGAATACTCGGCAATAATCGGTAAAATTTCTTTGAAATTTTCTATAAGCTGTGTTGTCTGTATAACAACCCCGATTTTTTTAGATTCTTTGACTTCCGGTAAAAATTTTTCAGCTTCTTCTTTTGAAGAAATAACCAGTGCTTCGCGTTCCGAATATAAGTCCGCATGGGCTTTAATGGCTATAACTTCAGGGTGGTCGGCTTTTCCTATTATGATTACACGGTAACCGTCTTTTGCAAGATCTTTTGCTTTATCTTGAACTCTTTTTACGTCAGGACAAGTAGCATCAATAATCTTGCAACCTTTCGATTCAAGAGTTTGAATAGTTTGAGGGGTTACACCATGAGTTCTTATAATACAAATTCCGTCAATTTTTTCAGGTATTTCACTGATTGTTTGAACACCAAGCCTGTTAAGATCTTCAATTACCTGATTGTTATGAATTAATTGTCCTAAAATATAGACAGGTACATCAGGATTATCTTTTTTTATTTTTATTGATAAGTCTACTGCCCTTTGGACGCCATAACAAAAACCGGCATGCTGGGCTAATTTTATATCTTTTAATGTAGAAATCAGTTTAAGGTCACTTCCAATCCGAGAGATTTAAAGCTAACTGGTAAAAATAACCGCTTCGCCTTAGTAATAGTTTTATATCATGTAAAAGATTAAATTCAAGCTTAACATTTCCTTTTTTTAAGTTGTCTTGATGAAGCTTAACCTTCTATAATTTAATTAATTGCTCTGGTGTCATTCTGAGCAAAGCCGGGAACCCACTTTTTTGATATTTAATCAAAAAAGAAGGGGGAGATCTCTCTATTATGGTATTCTAGCTTATAAATGTTTACTGGCTAGATTCTTCGGACTAAAGCCCTCAGAATGACAATATCATTATAGTTAGGGGGTTGGAGATGTGTGATAAAAATAAAAAGGGTTAATCTATGAATTATAAAAGATTTTTAATAATTATTTTTAGTTTTTTAGCTGTTTTTTGCGGTAATATAAGTTATTCTCTTGCTCAAGAAGCGCATAACCTTACAATTATTCATACAAATGATGTTCATGGTCGTCTTAAGCCTGTGGATTATGATAACAAACAGGATGTTGGCGGATTTGCGGCACGGGCAAAACTGATTAAAAAAATTAAATCTCAAAATAAAAATGTTTTAGTACTTGATGCAGGTGATATTGCTCAGGGAACTTTGTTTTTTAAGTTTTTTGACGGTATCCCCGATATGAAACTTATGTCTGAAGTGGGTTATGATGCCGCAGAATTAGGAAACCACGAATTTGACAAAGGGATTTCCGGTATAGAAAAAATGGTTGGATCGGCAAAGTTCCCTTTTTTATGCGCAAACATCAGGTTTTTAAATAATTCTGAGCTTCAAAAGAAAGTAAAACCTTATATTATAAAAGATTATAACGGATTTAAAGTAGCAGTTATAGGGATTATAGCTAATGATCTAAAAACACTTGTCAGTAATTCCCGTAATATAGAGGTTTTAGATTCTATTGAAACCACAAAAAATATAGTAAAAGAAGTTAATTCAAAAGTTGATTTAATCGTTGTTCTTTCTCATTCCGGATTTGAAGAAGATATAAAGGTTGCAAAAGCTGTTCCCGAAGTAGATGTTATAGTTGGGGGACACAGTCATACATTCTTAAAAAAGCCTTATCAGGTTTTCCATGGCAAAACTTCAACGTTGCGGAGCGGGAGTGAAAATCTGAAAAACGGCTTTCATGAAAAGCCAGGTTTGGAAGATTTAAACTCCTTCACATTAATAGTGCAAGACGGTGAATTTGGGATAAATATCGGAAGTTTAGACCTGAATTTTGAAAATAAAAATATTGAAAAATATAATTATGATTCGATTCTGGTTGACGGAACGGATAAAGATAGTTATTTTGAAAGAAAAATAGCAAAGCTTTATCAAAAAATTTATTTACAGTCGAATCAAAAAATTGGTGAAATAAAAGTTTCTTTTGAGGGCGAACCGAGCACAAGGAAACAACTTAATAAATATGGTGCGCTCATAAATCAGGCAATAAAAGAAAAATGCCCTGAAGCTGAAATAGTTATAATTAATGGGGGCGGTATAAGAAGCAAAAAACCATGGAAAGCAGGCACCATAACACTGGCAGATGTATTTGAAGTTTATCCTTTTGAAAATTTAATAGTTGTTGCAGATGTTAAAGGTAGTGATATTAAATCTGTTCTGGAAACCAGTTCTCGCTACTTTCCCGAATCAAATGCAGGGCTACTTCAATCTTTAGGGTTGAAATATGATGTGAATGTAAAAGAACCCCCTCAAGTTCTTTCAGAAGACGGCTTAAAAATAATAAAAGAAGGAAATAAGGTTTCAAATATTAAAATTAATGGAAAACCTCTGGAAAATGATAAATATTATAAAATTGCAATGAATGATTTTATATTTAACGGCGGAAATTGTTATTCTCAGTTTAATAATGCAAAAAATGTAAAAAAAACAAGTATATTTGTTCAAAATGCAATAATTGATTATATAAAGAAAAATTCTCCTGTTTCGGTTGAAGTAGAAGATAAGATTAATTTATACTAAACTAATATGGTCTTTAAATTATTTTGAGTTTTTATGAAAAATATATTAAAATCACATGTTTTATTTTTTATAGTGGGATTGGGTTTATTGTTTTTTACAGTGGTTAAAAACCCCGGTTTTTTTGATTTTCAGAATATTGAAAAATCAAGAAGCCTTTACAGAACTGCAAGAGAATATCAAAAAAACGGCGAATTCAAAGATGCTTTTTATACTTACGCTAAAATTTCTTCCGGTTATCCTGCTTATGATGCTGTATTGTTTTATCAGGCAAAATGTGCGGCAGAGCTTCAGGATGAAAAAACAGCAATTTTA
>MFRJ01000035.1:6835-9410 GCA_001784535.1 Candidatus Melainabacteria bacterium GWA2_34_9 | reverse complement strand
AAAATAAAATATATGTAATAATTTTGCATAATAAGTTTTTTACGAAAAATTTACAGAGGGAGTAAAAATGAAAAAAATCGTGAAATCATCGTTAGTTTTTTTATTTACAGCTTTAATTTTAGCTTCAAATTCGGGAATGTCTTTTGCAAAAGCTCAAAAAGAAGCTGTTATTGACAGAATCACTCCAAAAACAGTTGTTGCAGGAGCATTATCACTTCTTATATGGCCTGGAATAGGTCAGGCTATAAACGACAATAAAGGCGAAAAAGTTTTAACACATGCTGTTATCGGTATTTTGCCTCCTTATCGTTTCTGGTCCTGTTACGATGCTGTAGTCGATAGAAAAGACGGCTACTGGCATGGACGGATTTAAGTAAGTAATAAAAATATTTTAAAACTTTTAATTTTTGACTATCAATTTTTATTTTTACGTGTTTTGTATTATTAGGTACTTTAAATTTTCTTTTATTTAAGGTAGAATAATTTACACGAAGATAAGGGAAGGTCAAAATGATCTCAGCAATAAGCGCATTCAACAGTATGTTTTCAGCGATGAACAGAATTGACGCAGGAAATAATTTGATTTCCAACGCTAATGCTATGAGTCAGAATGTTGCAGGTGTTTCAAGACAGGCAATGGCTTTTGGTGCACAAGGAATTCCGATGCAGTCACTTGCCGCAGCTCAGCAAAGAGAAAAGAATTTGGTGGCTAGCAATCTTCAAAACAGCCTTATGTACAGGATTGCATTGGCTCAAGAAGATGCTCAAAAAGCAAAAGATAAGAAAAAATTAAATTATTGGGCATAATGCGAAGCGGGAGTGTTTAAAAACTGAAATGGTCAGTTTTAGTTTTTAAAAAAACTCATTCTCATAAAAAATTAAACATAAAAAAACGGTTCTTTTTAAAAGAACCGTTTTTTTATGTTTAATTTTTCGGGAACTTTTTGGAGTTAAATTCATCATGTAAATATGACAACTCCTTAACACTCAAACTCCCCTTACTCCAGATTTTATTAAATAATTTGGAGTTTTTTATGTTAAGAAGCTATGTCAATTAACTATACAAGAGATTGAAATTTGCTTAATTTATAAAAAAAAGGTATTATCTTGTCTATCTAAACAATAAAGGGAACTTCGGTTTATATGAAAAAAAATTTTTTTTTATTTAACATTTTATTTTTAAGCATAATTTTTTCACAGAATATGAGCATGCCTTCTCTGGCTATTGAACAAACTCAACCCGTCCAGAGTGACAAGACTCTTACTACCGCCCAGGACAAGCCTAAAGAAGAGAATACCGTTTACACTTATTATGTAAAAAATGACCAGTCTGAAGCAGCAAATGAATTAAATACATTTATAGCTAAATATTTAATTGACCTTAATACCCATGATATTCAGAAAACAGGGGATCATTATGCTTCAAATTATATAAGCGGCGACGGTTTTAATAAAAATCAGGTAATTGATTTAATAAAACAAACCTGGAAAAAATATCCTGATTTAAAATATTCAACCGTTATTAAAAACTTAAGACTTGATAATAACAGGGCAAGTATTGAATTTAGCGAAAATATAACAGCAACCACAAAAGATAAATCCGAAATAACCAAAGACAACGGCAATGTAAACGGAACGTCTCATAATGTTTTATATCTTGAAAAATACGGCTGTGGCTGGAAAATAATTACTGACAAAATGCTTTATGAAGAAACGGATATAAAATACGGCACAGCAAAAAATATAAACATAAATTTTAATGTACCTGAGCAGATAATCTCAGGAGAAGATTATACAGCTTCCTTAAAAATTAACCTGCCTGAAAATGTTTTTGCTTTGGGCTCATTAGCTTCCGTACCTCTTGTTTATCCGGTAAAGCAGCCTACCGAAACTTTCAGGCAACTTCCTCCCGAATTAAGTACACTTGAACGGGTTATAAAATCAAACAAAGACTGCCTGAATGAAATTTCTTCAGCGTCTGTGAGTTTTTGTGAAGCACAAAGGACTAATTATACAAACCTTGACCTCAAGGTTACAGGCATAGCCGTAATTTTAAAACGGGTAAACGTTTTACCTAAACGATAATTTTGGAAATTTCCTGCACAAGTATAGTTTTTTTTCTTGCTTTACCTGAGGCATAACCGCCTATATTTCCGTCATTTTTTATAACCCTGTGACATGGAATTAAATAATGTATGGGGTTTTTACCTATAGCTGTACCGACAGCCCTGCTTGCCTTTGGAAACCTGATAAATTCTGCCATATCCGAGTAAGACACAACATAACCTCCAGGGATATTTAACAGCGCCTGCCATACTTTTATCTGAAAATCCGTTCCGATTAAATGAAGCTTAAGCGTTGTATTTCCTTTTTTTGAATAGAATATTTTATCTATAAGACTTTCTGTTGCTGAATCATTTCTTGTAAAATTTGCTTTTGACCATTTATTAAAGAATTTTTGAATAAAATCCTTTTCTGACTCAGTTATAAAAAGCAAATTACTTATACCTGTATCAGTTTTTGCAAGCAAAACTTTGCCAAAAGGAGTTTCATTTATGCCATAGACAATATTTAA
>MFRJ01000035.1:2285-6814 GCA_001784535.1 Candidatus Melainabacteria bacterium GWA2_34_9 | reverse complement strand
ACTCTTATATGCTGTTGTTTCTGACGCTATAGAAATTTCAAGAACTTTGTTTTGATAAAGAATATTTTTTGATTTTTCTAGAACTTTCTTATAATTTAAGGGTTTTTCTATTAATTCCTGATTCTTATTCATGTTCATTCCTCTTTTATGTTAATTTTATATTAGATTGAAAAATATTTATTTGAAGTATTTTAAATGATTATTCCTCCTGAAATAATGATTACAAAACAACTGCATCCTGAAGATACAAAAATTCTGGATGATTTAGAGTGTTCAGAAAAAATAATTTTCCGTCAAAAAACCTCTTTTAATAATGAGGTTAAAGTTGTTGAAAACCAATTAGGCAGATTTTTAAAGTTTGAACACAATTATCAGGGCGGAAAAATCAATCATCCTTTATATAAAGGCAATATTCCTTATGTAAATTACTTTTTTCTTGCATCTGCAATGAAAAACGACATTAAAAATGTCCTTATACTTGGTATGGGTATAGGGTATTTTGTTAGCCAGCTAAAAAGCATTCTGCCGGAAGTTAAAAAAATTGATGTTGTTGAAATTAATCCTGAACTGGTGGAAATTGCAGAAAAATATTTTGATTTTGAAAAAGCTGACATTGAAGTAAAAATCCAGGATGCTAGAGTGTTTGTCAGAAATTCTTCTGAAAAATATGATTTGATTATTCTCGATGTTTTTTCGGAATCCGGTATGGCTTATCGCTTTATGACACAGGAATTTCTCAAAGAAATTAATAATATCCTTACTCCTGACGGGATTTTTGTTTCAAATGTTTTTGGTCTTGCAGATATAGATTCAGAAAACAATATAATTTTTAAGTCTTTGCTTAAAACATATTCTTCGGTATTTAACGACAACCTGATTTTTCCAACGAATTATGGTAATTATGAATTTTACAAACTCTTAATAGGCTTGCAACATGATTTATCAGACTTAACAAATATTATTTTGTTTTCCTGTAAAGAAGAAATTGATATTAAAACATCAAAAGTTCTGGAAATTATGGACAAATTAAATATCAATATAGATAAATACGTTCAGGATTTTTATCTGGGTGGTTTAAATCTTGAAAATATTGAAATATTACTTGATGAAGATGAAAATCATCCTGAATTTTTCAATCAATTTTTAAAAAAATATGTAAATAAATTTAATGAAATATTTGATAACATTTGAGGACACATAAAACTTTTTATTCGATAATAAACAATGGGTAGAGATTTCAAAAGAGAATTTTAGCCGGAATGATCAAGAATATTATAAACAGATATTATGCCTTTTTAATAGCAATAATTGTGCTTTTGGTTGATCAAATATTAAAAAATATAATAGCTCAAAACATGCTTTTAAATGAAAAAATTACTCTTTTAAATAATATTTTGAGTGTAACAAAAATCTATAATACAGGCGCAGCTTTTGGAATATTTGAGAATAAAACTTTTTATCTTGCAATATTTTCAGTATTTATAATTATTTCAATATCTGCATATTTAGTCAGAACCTATAAATCATTAAATCTTATCAACACAGTAGCTTGGGGACTTGTTCTTGGAGGAACTGTAGGGAATTTTATTGACAGACTCAGCCTCGGATATGTTCTTGACTTTATAAGACTTGATTTTGTTAACTTTCCTATTTTTAATGTAGCTGATATATCTATTAATTGTGGCGCTGCACTTCTTATAATCTATATACTCTTTGTTTCCAATAATAATGAACAAAAAGCAGAGATAAAAAGCTGACTTTAAAATAAATGACTGAAAATACAGATAAAATATCAAAAATAATAGACCTTGAAGTTGATTTAGATGAAGCAGGTTCAAGGCTGGATGTCTTTGTGGCAAATTTAGTACCGGAGCTTACCAGAACAAGAGTTCAACAACTTATTAAAACAGAAAAAGCTGTCCTTGTTAACGAAAAAATCTTTAAAAATTCTTATAACTTAAAATATGGTGATGAAGTTTGTATAAGAATTCCTGAAGCAAGACCACTTGAACTGGAAGCAGAAAATATTCCTCTTGATGTTCGCTATGAAGACCAGGACATGCTTGTAGTAAACAAACCTGCCGGAATGCTTACACATCCTACTTCTATAGAAAGAGAACATACACTTGTAAACGCTCTTTTATTCCATTGCAAAGGAAATTTGTCGGGTATAAACGGAATTATGCGTCCGGGAATTCTTCACAGGCTTGACAGAGACACTTCAGGACTGTTAATGATAGCTAAAAACGACTTTGCGCATCAATTTTTATCAGAACAGATAAAAACAAAAACAGCTAAACGACAATATTTGGCTATACTTCATGGGGTTATAGCTACTGATGAAGGAACTATCAATGCTCCTATAGACAGACATCTCACCCAAAGGCATAAAATGGGGATTGTAGAAGGGGGCAAAAACGCTGTAACTCACTGGAAGGTTCTTGAACGTTTTGATAAGTTTACTTTTATTGAAGCTACACTGGAAACAGGAAGAACACACCAGATAAGGGTGCATTTTTTGAGCAAAAATCATCCTGTAGCGGGCGATCCTCTTTACGGAGGCGACAATTTAAAAATTAAGCTTAATGGGCAAGCGCTTCAGGCTTATAGACTTAGTTTTTTCCGACCATCTGACCAGAAACAAATGGTGATTGAGCTTGAGCCTGATGATGATATCCGGAAATTGTTGAGGTTTTTAAGAAATTTATAAATAACCCTAGGCGCTAGATAAATAAATTTTTAATAATTATATTTTGGCGTTAAATGTCATCCCGAACTTGATTCGGGATCTGTCCAGATAACAAATTAAAGCTTAAATTCCAAAATGGTAAGATGCTGAAACAAGTTCAGCATGACAGTTTTCACTATTTGGCAATTCAGATTAAATAATATTTTTGTCTTTTAAGACTAATTTTATTTTATCTATATCAACCTGTAAATTTTTTAATATACTGATTAAATCGCCGACAGATTCTTGCAAATCAAAACCAACAGACTTGATAATGTCAATTTCAGATAATTTTTTCATAACAAAGCCTCTTTTTATTTTGTGATAGTGTGGATAATTATCCACAATTTGTTCTTAATTTAGCACTAAAATTAAATTTATGCAACAAGAATATAAAAAAGAAAGAGAATTTCTCTGTAAATCACTTGGATTAACCATAAAAAAGTTAAGACAGGACAAACATAAATCAATAAGCCATATTTCTGATGAATATGACATAACAAAGACGATTTGGGCATATTTGGAAAGGGGCTTAAAGGATCCTCAATTTACATCACTCTGGAGAATTTCAGAGGCACTTGAAATGCCTTTGTCTGAAATTATTGCTATTTTGGAAAAAGAACTTCCTGAAAACTGGAATTTTATTGATAAATGAGAATAGTTTTTGTAATAGATAAAATAGAATTTAAATATTTCGAGATTAATGAGCTTGTAACTTCCTTCTGGCTAATTAAAGAAAGCCTTGAAAGAGGTTTTGAAGTTTGTATTACAACAATGGATAAGCTTTTTCTTGATAATAATAAACCTAAAGCCTTTCTGCATAAGACTTCGCTGATAAATAGCGGAGAAAAACAAGATATGGTTTATGATAAGAAAAACTTTATTGCCTGTTTAAATGATTTTGACTTAATTTTGTTCAGACCAGACCCTCCTGTAACAATGGAGTATATTTTTGCAACTTATATTCTTGATTTTATTGATAAATCAAAGACAAAGGTTGTAAATAATCCGCAAGGAATCAGATCGGCAAATGAAAAGCTTTATATAAACAACTTTCCTGAACTGACGCCAGAGAGTATTACAACTTCCAACACAAGCTTAATTAGGGATTTTGTACATGAACACGAGGAAGCAGTCCTAAAACCGCTTAACAGATGCTTTGGGAAAGGTGTTTATTACCTTAAAAAAGGCGACAAAAATCTTAATACAATAATAGATTCTGAAACAAACAGCGGAGAAACCCCTGTAATAGTACAAGAATATCTAAAAAACGCCATGAATCAGGATAAAAGAATTATTGTGATAGGCGGAGAAGTTTATGATGAATGTATAACAAAACTTTCCGGAAAAGAAGATTTTAAATTCAATACACACGAAGATAAATTCTTCAAGAAAACCGATTTAAGCGATAAAGAAAGAGCCATTGGTAATAAAATTTCGTCAAAACTTAAAGAAGATGGATTATATCTTGTAGGGCTTGATGTTATGGATGAAAAGCTTATAGAAATAAACGTCACAAGCCCTTGTTTCTTCATAAAAGAAATAAATGCCATGTTTAATGTAAATCTTGAAAAAAGAGTTGTAGATTATCTTGAAAGTCTGGTAATCTCAAAATAATTTGCCATTAACTTTTTTATTGAATTACGGATTCTTTGTCTTCAACGCTGTTAGGCTTTCCAAGAACTCTAACAAGCTCAAGCACCGTTGCTTTCATTTGACATTTTTGAGGACTTCCATTAAAAAATTCGCTGTAATAACAGCTGGTACAGACACACCCTCTTTGATAACAATCAATAGCTGC
>MFRJ01000035.1:0-2258 GCA_001784535.1 Candidatus Melainabacteria bacterium GWA2_34_9 | reverse complement strand
TCTTCCTAAATCCCTACATCTATGCACGAAATTATCTCCCAAAACCACAATTACCAACTATTTTATTTGTTCGCTATTCGCATGAGCCAAGACCTTAGAGACCCAGCTTTTTATGCCCGCTGTTCTTTTGCCTTTAAGCTGCTGCTTCGCCATTTTTTTCGGGGATTAATACTTTATGAGATGAATTTATAGTTAATAAGTCTTAATTAATCTTCCCGTATTAAAATTATATACACAAAGATTAAAAACTCAACAAATGTTTGTACAATTATTACATTACTAAACAAAAGGTTGAATATCATGCCATGGTTACATTTGACATGATTTTTTTATAGAAAATCCAGGTTAACAAAACTTTATTAAACTAAATATTTCTTTATATAAAACAATTTGATAAAGAACTTATAGCTTGCTAAGATAATGATTGACTTAAATTTTCAGGTGAACTGCATTGACTAAAAACAAACAGGAAAAAGTTGCCGCGTCGAACAAAAAAGCCTTCCATGAATATAATATTCTGGAAAAATATGAGGCTGGAATAGTTTTAACAGGCACAGAAATCAAATCTGTCCGCGCAGGCAGAGTTAATTTAAAAGACAGCTTCGCAAAAATTGAAAAAGGGGAAATATGGCTTTATAAAATGCATATCAGTCCCTATGAAATGGGCAATATTTATAACCATGATCCTGAAAGAAAAAGAAAACTTTTACTTACAAAAAGTGAAATAAGAAAATTAACCGACAAAATGAAGGGAACAGGAGAAACTTTAGTTCCTCTAAAAATGTATATTTCCGGCGGATGGGCAAAAGTTGAAATAGGAATCGCAAAAGGTAAAAAACTTCATGACAAACGTGAAGATATCGCTCAAAAATCCGTAAAAAGAGACATAGAACGAGCAATGAAAAGATTTTAATAAAAACAGAAAAATTATTAAAATAGGCATTATTATCAAAACGTCAAACGTTAAATTTATTTAACGCAAAAGACCTACTAATCCTGATCTTTTAAATTATTTCTTGATAATTGATATTCAGAATTAGTACAATAAGTATATCCATATAACTCCCCAAGCTTGTTACCAACAATCAATACGACCTTCAGCCAGTTATATACATGAATTTCTGGCATAAATTGTATCAATTCCATGATGAATTCATGAGCACAGCAATTAAAATTCCTCAAACTCTTATCTTGACATGTTTATAGATATATGATAGTATATAAAGCATTATAATTGTTAAATACACGCTATATTAAGTGTACATGTTGTTTGCTATAAATAGCTTTTGTATGTTAGTGGTCATTATTTTATTATTATTAATAAACTTCTATTATTAATTACTCAAAGTTCACATGTAATACAGAACTTAATTTTTATGTTTTTGTAAAGGGTTTAAAAACTTTTAAATCTGTTGTTTTGAGCATTTTTTCTTTAAAAATGGTGGATTAGTTGTGTCAAGAAAGGGAAAATTTATGGGATTTTTTAAAAATTTAAAAATCATCCAGAAGCTTTTAGTCTTAATTGGTCTTTGTGTCGCATTTATTACGTTAGTCGGGTTTGTGGGTTATCATTTTACAACTAAAAGTTCAAATGATATGACAGCATTATATAATGACAGACTTTTGCCTATACAGTGGCTCGGAACTGTTAATAAAAACATGGCAGATGCTGAGGTAGTTTTAGAGTATCTGATATTAGCACCTGACAAAGAACATTTTGATGAATATTATAACAATCTAGTAATATATAGAAACGAAAATAACGAACTTTTAAAAAAATATGCCGCCACAAAACTTGATCCCTACGAAGTAGAAAACCTTGCAAAATTTAAAGAAATTGTTGTTGGATATCGAGCTGTTCAAAATAAAACTATAGAACTTGCAAAAAATAATAAAGATGATGAAGCATATAATCTTTTACATGATAACGAAAAACTTATTAAAGAAGTAGAAGGAACCTTAATTGGTTTAGCAGATTATAATGCAAAAGTTGCTGCTGAAATCAATACCCAAAACAACAAAAATGCTGTTATGGCAACAACAATAATAGTTTCTTCAATCATATTTGCTATTTTATTTGCAATATCAGTAGGATTGGCGATAGCAAATATGATAGCAAAACCGGTAAATCTGGTTGTAGATAATTTGAAAGAAGTAGCGAACGGAAATCTAAGAGTAAATAATGTTGATAATGACGCAAAAGATGAAATAGGTATTCTTTCTCAGTCACTTAATGCAACAGTTGCAACTTTAAAAGG
>MFRJ01000034.1:3257-10982 GCA_001784535.1 Candidatus Melainabacteria bacterium GWA2_34_9 | reverse complement strand
CTGCCAGTAGTTGATTTTCCGCAGCCTGATTCTCCTACAAGACCTAAAGTTTCTCCTTTGAAAATATCAAAACTTATATTGTTTATGGCATGGACAGCGCCCACCTGCTTGTTGAAAAAGCCTTTTTTTATGGGAAATTCCTTGACTAAATTTTTAACTTCTATAAATTTGTTCATTTTATTTATCTTTAATTTATATATCAATTTAATTATATCTTATTATATCTTTAGCAGGCGAAACATGTAAAAAAATCCCTGTGGTCTTACCACAGGGATTTTTTAGTTTATACGATATTCTTAGAATTTTAAATTGAAATTGGAAGTACAACTAACATCTTTTCCTGTTGTTGAGCAATCAACTCCGACATTGGTGTTTTTATTGATTTTGTATTCATATCCGCCACCGTTTAATAAGGTGTTTTCATTATGTTTGCCCAGTTCAGGAAACTTGGTTGTTGAATCAGTATATTGTGTATAACCAAAGACTTTATGATCACCTTTTTGTACTGATGCATCACCTCTTGCCAATAAACTATTAACAGTGTATCCAGATGCGTTTACCTGAACATCAGAAGCTTTTCCTGCAAGAATTAATTTATGACCGCTTATATCTTTTGTGTAGGCACCGCCAAGCTCTCCGCCGTACACAACTGCATTTTGAGTTCCAATTTTGCCTTCAAGATCTATTGTTTTTTCGATTCTCACACCGCCGAAGCCTGTAGCATGAGCTTCTTTGTTAGCGTCTCCAATTTTTCCTGTTAATCCTGAATATATGCCGCCTGCATAATCCCCGTTATTGGCACTATAGTTTTCGCCGCTGACCAAAGATTTGCCTTTAGCTGTTACATAATTACCCTGTAGATTTAAATTCGTAAATCCTTTTACCTGAGCAGAATCACTTTTTAAAAGGTTAGGGGTTTTTATCACGCCATTTGCATTTAATCCGAAAACATTATAAGTCATTTCTTTTGCATCAGAAGCAATAGATTTTAGAGTTGGAATATTTTCCGGCATTGTAAAGTTTTCAGGAATGGTGAAGTTCTCGGGTATAGTGAAATTTTCAGGGATAGTCATACCTTCAGGAATAGTAAAGTTTCCCGAATTTAAATTTTCTGCAAGAGCTGCACATTCGGAAGGAACGGGTGCGCCTTGGGGAATAGTCATGCATTGCTGTATAGTAGATGCTGAAGGGACTTCACTTTTTACGCTTTTCTCAGCTCTTCCTTGGTCAAAGCTTATTTCGGTAATTTTTGGACCATTACCATTGGTTTTGGTGTTTACATTGGCATAATTTCCTTCAATGTTCCATGAACCTGTAAATCCTTTTCCGAGTTCATGAGATTTGCTATTGTATGTTGCAGTCGCTTGTTTTGCTGAAAAATCAACACCCGATGGATCTGCTCCTGATTTTATACCGGCTTTTAATCCGAAACCTTGTTTAAGGTCTTTGATTACATTAAAAGGTTCTGCGAGTCTTTCAGGTGCATTTTTATCGAGCTTGACAGGCATCATACTGTCTAAGTTAAGTCCATCGTAAACGATTTTATTGCCGCTTATAACAGTATCTTTTCCGTCATTGAACACGCCGGGAAGATAGTTTGCAATATTTCTGGTAGCTTTTATAGGATCATCTGTTTTGGTATCAATTAAATAAATTTTGCCTGAATCAGTAGCTGCAATATACCCGCCTATACTTGTCTCAGGGTTCTTAAAGACAGCTCCTCCTGAATTTTGTCCAGAACGAAGCTTGGTAAATACATTTGGTTGAGATGTAGCAAGGTTTTGCATATCAGTTATACTGGATTGAACTGTTTTAAAAGTATCTTTAATTGGCGTATATTTTTCAGTGATAACAGCACCTTCTTTTACAAGAAAAGAAGCTTCTTCCGCACAAGCTTTTTTTAAGCCTCCGGACGTACTTAATGTGAGTATAGCTGCTACTCCTGCTGTAGCCTTTGCTAAAAATGGTTTGATTTGCATAAAATTTTTCCTCTTTTTATATACATTACTTGCTATCTACTACTCGAAAATACAGAAATGTTTGTGTTTTTTCATAATTCTCTACAAATGTATAAATGACACTAAAAAAAATACTTGTTAGCTAAAGTCAAAATCGTTTTTTAAAAGATAAGAAACAAAATGTAATAACAGGCAATAATTTATTTTAATATTTCTTAACAAGCCTTGTTCTAGGGATTTTATGGGGAATTAAGTGTTAATTCATCGGGTTTTAGTTTGAAAACATAACAAAATCTTTTTGAAATTTAAGTAATTACAGGCCTGTTCAGTTTATTTGTTACTTTCATCAGAATCGTAATAAATTGTAAAGAATAGTATATATTTTATGACTACGATAGCAATATTCCGAGTTCAAATGTTTTTATTTAATTAGTAGTCGGTGTGTATGTAAAAAATAAGAGGCAAGATATTTATGTTGTCAAAAAATTTGCTTAACGAAATTATGTCTAGCAATGATGTTTATGATCGTTGCAATATTTATGAATCCAATTTTTATAAAGATAAAGGAAACTTTGCCCAAAAAGATTATCTTGAAATAAGAAATGGATTGGAACAATACATAAAAGAAACTATAGATAATAAACTTGGAAAAAAAGTAATAGAAATATTAATGTAATAATAAAATTTTGATAGCAATATCTTGTACTTAAATGTTTTTAATTAAGTATAAGTTAATTTCAAAAACGAGGAATTTAATATGTTAGCAAAAAAATATCTTGACGAGTTAATGCTTTATCATGAAGAAAAAGAAGCCAGAGAAGCAAAAGCTTTAGCAGAGGAAAATGCTGCAAAAGCTGCTCTGGGTAAATTCATAAAAGATAAAAATAAAAATACGCTTGGAGAAAAACGCGAAATCGAATTTCTTTTTTAAGGACTGCGGTTAAAGCTGAAACGGCTTGTTTGACAAGGCGGTGCAAGCTTTAACAAGACAGCTTCTAATATTTATATCGAATTTGAATAAAGAACACTAATCGGAAGCATGTTTATTATGCTTCCGATTTTGATTTCTTTATTAAAGTCTGTAAAACTTTTTCCGGTAAAAATATCATGCAATTTTAAATTAATGTATTCATCAGGTAAAATTATTTTTGTATCTCTCCAGACTTCTTCTCCAACAGGGAATGGTTTTTCCTCGGAAATCATGTGGTAAACAAGTCGTGGAACAATTGTTATAATTGTTTCATTTTCAAAATTCCTTGCAAAAGCAGCAAGATTTTCTGATTTTGCCCCTTTGATTTCAAGAGGAATATAGTTTCCTTTTTTGAATAAATCAGGATGTTTTTTTCTGAAATTTAAAAGCACTGAAGATATAAAAAGTTTTAATTTTCCTGATTCCAGAGGAAAAAGAAAGGAAAAATCTTCGTTAGATCTTTTTAAAAAAGGTTTGATTTCTTTAAAAAGTTTTTGAACTTTATTGAAATCAACAGGATTTCTGTTGTCGGGATCGACAAGATTATATTTCCATAACTCGTTCCCCTGATAAATGTCAGGGACTCCGGGACTGGTAAGTTTAAGTGTTGTTTGTGAAATCGAGTTAATGAAACCTCGTAATGTAACATCCTTATGAAAAGACAAAAATTCTTTCCAGAAAGGATGATTTTCGGGAGAATTTAAAACTCTTCTTATAAATTCGCATAAAGCATTTTCGTATTGAGTGTTTATATTTATCCAGCTGGTATGGGTTTTTGCTTCCCTGACAGCTTTAATCATATAATTTTCAATTCTTTCGGTAAGTTCCCCCATCTTTTGATTATCAGAAAATTCATTTGTCCATATTCCTATTAAGACTTGATAAAAAAGGTATTCGTCGTTTTTGTCAGGGATGAAAGAGTTATCAATCTTTGTTTTTTTTGATTTGTTTATTTTGCTTAATTTATTGATTTTTTTCTGCCAGATATCAGGGATTTCTGAAAGAACGCATATTCTGGCTCTGACGTCTTCAGAAAGTTTTGTATCATGGGTGGAGGTTGCAAGAAGTCCATGCGGAGTTGCATTTAATCTGTTCAGGTTTCCATTATGAAAATCATTAACCGAAATACCAAAATTTGCAGGATTTCCTCCGACTTCGTTCAGGCAAATAAGTCTGTTATAGTTGTAAAAACTTGTGTCTTCAAGCCCTTTTGCCATTAAAGGACCGGTGTATTGCTGAAATTTCATTGTAAAATTCAAAATTTCTCTGTAAATTTCAGATTCTTTGTCTGTTTCAAATTCGCAAAGGAGAATTTTTTCTATAAAGTCATAGATAGACGGATCGGTTGACATACTCCTTTTTTTAGCTAGCCCGACAGCCCATTTAATGTAATCTGTATCTTTATTGTTCTTTTCTTCTGCTGAAATATAAGTTCTGTATACGGGAAAACACGCTATAATTTCAGTAAGCGCTTCTCTGAGGCTGTTAAGAGTGTAATCTCTTGCGCTGTAATATTTTTCCGACAACTGGCTTAAATGGTTTGAAAGAGTGCTTAATTCACTGGTTAAGGCAGTTCTCATTATAGTTTTTTTGCATTTTATGACTAATTCATTGAAATCAATCTCTTTATTTATGAATCTATGGTAAATTCGGGAAAATTTTTTCGAATTTTTGTTATCCAAAAAGAGATTGTTGACGTTATTTAAAAATTCGTATCCTATAGTGCCGTGAATAGCCCAGTTTTGCGGAAGTTTTTCAAATGGGGCAACAATTTTTTCTGCCACCACATAAAAAGGAAGTTTTTCAGATGACAAATGTTTTTCGTCTGACCCGTCAAAGTTTGTTCCAAGTCGTTTTCCTGCTTCTGTCTGAAGGTTTTTGAAATAACTCAAGGGATCTAAAAGTCCGTCAGGATGGTCAATTCTCAAACCGTGGATTTTTTTCTGTTCTATTAAGTCAAGAATTACAGAATGCGTCTCGTTAAATACCGAAGAATTTTCAGCACGCAGCCCGATAAGAGCATTTACGTCAAAAAACCTTCTGTAATTAATTATGTCGGAGGAAACTCTCCAATATGCCAGTCTGTAAGCCTGGTCTTCAAGAACTTCATGCACTCTCCGGCATGCAAGAATATCGTCCGGATGACATCGAAAATCCAAAAGATTTTCTTCAATAAACTTTGCGACGGAATTGTTTTTTTTACAAAGTTCAGACAGCCTTTTGTAAGCAATTTCCTTTTCCCTATTTCTTTCTTTTGTATTTTCAAAACCTGTTTCGTCTGTTTTAGGAAGGTTTTTAAACACAGTTATTATGCTTTGGTATTCTAAAAAATTTTGATGATTGTATCCTAAGGCTGATTCAAGCTTGTTAATTCGGTGTTCCATTATCATCGTGTAAGAAGACGGATTTATAGGGAATTCATGTTCAAAATAAAGCAGTTTTAATTTGCCTTTTTCCCTATAAAAATTTAATTTAAATTCCCCGTTGGCAAGAAGATTTCCGTAATGATCGTGAAGGACGGGGACAAGAATTTTACCTGAAAGCTCTTTTTTAATGGGTTTCCAGTCGATATCAAAAAAATTTGCGTATTGAGAAGCCTGTCCGTTTTCCAGAACATCAACCCACCATTTATTTTTGCAGCAGATTCCCATGTGATTTGGCACAATATCAAGTATTATGCCCATTTTGTTTTTATTAATCAGGTCTACAAGTTCATTAAAATCTTCATGTGAGCCGATTTCGGGGTTTAATTTGCTGTGGTCAATTATGTCGTATCCATGAAGGCTTCCTGTCTTTGCCCACAGGATAGGGGAAGAATAGCAATGAGAAACCCCAATTTCTTTTAGATAAGGAATAATCTTTAGAGCATCTTTGAATGTAAAATGCTTGTTAAATTGCAATCTATAAGTAGAAATTGGAATTTTTGTCTTATATTGCTGTTTTTTTGTTTTCATTTATGCACCTAAAAACCAATAAACTCCCCAATTTGTTATTAGTTTTTGTTCTTTTAGCTTTCGATAGCTGTTTTCCTGTGATTCTGCGATTAGTTCATCCGAAATTTTCTTATCGTAGGAGATCTCTTTGTCAGACAAATTGGCTATAAGTTCTAATATTTGCCCATTTTTGCTTTTCCATTTGATAAAAAATAAGTTATCATTGATTATTTCAAAGTGTGTATAAGAATGCAGAAGTTTTGGAATTAGCGGAATTATTTGTTTTTTCCTGATTTCAAGCATTTTTCTGTAAAAATCAAAAGTTTCCAGATTTTTGTCTGCTACCGGTTTGTTCCAGTCAATTTTAGATTCCATAAATATTTCTTCCGAAGTCGCATCAGGAATTTTTGTTAAAATGTTTGTATTAAAGGAGTCTGAAAATTTTGAAAATTCTTTCAGCCTTCCTTGTTTTACGGATTTTGCAAGGTTTTCTTCAAAGTTGCAGAAGAAATGAAATGGCTGTTCGCAGCCAAATTCTTCTCCCATAAACATCATAGGAATCGTCGGAGAAAGAAGATAAATGCATTCAGCTGCTTTAAGTGCTTCTGGTGATGTAAGTTTATTTATTCTTTTAGCTAAAAATCTATTTCCTATCTGGTCATGATTTTGAAGAAAGTTTATAAAGCTTGTAGTTAAAAGATTTTTACTGTTTTCGCCGCGAGAAATTCCTCCTCTGTAGGTTGATTCTTCTCCCTGATAGGCAAAACCTTCGGCTAAACTTCTTGCAAGATAATAAACAGGCTTATATGGAGTTTTTTCGTCTGAAAAATCTTCATAGTATCCGGATTTTTCACCTGTCAAAAGAACATGCATTGCATGGTGAAAATCGTCATTCCATTGTGCCGTGTAAGATTTTAAGTGTTCTGCTTCATTATTATCATTTTCAAGGATTAAATGAACCTGCTTGTCTTTGATACGCTCTTTTACGGTATGTTCAATTTCCTTTAATATATGGGTTTTGGAATTATCTTTTATTGTATGAACCGCATCAAATCTTAATCCGTCAAAATGATATTCTTCTAACCAATAAAGGGCATTTTGAATGAAAAAATCCCGCACGTTTCTGTTTTCAAAGTTTACAGAGTCGCCCCATGGTGTTTTTTCTTTGGAGTTAAAGAATTTTGACTTTGCATAAACATGTAAATAATTTCCTTCCGGTCCAAAGTGGTTATAAACAACATCCAGAAAAACCATTAAACCGTAAGAATGAGCGGTTTTTATTAGATTTTTCAGGTCATCGGGAGTTCCGTATGTGTTATCAGGAGCGAATGGCAAAACTCCGTCATAGCCCCAATTTCTTTTGCCGGGAAAATCTGCTACAGGCATAAGTTGAATAGCTGTAACTCCTAATGCTGCAAGATAATCAAGTTTTTCACTAAGTGCATTAAAAGTGCCTTCTTTTGTGAAAGTTCCCGTATGAATTTCATAAATCACAGCTTCATTCCATGGAAGTCCCTTCCAGTTATAGTCATCACCCCAGTTAAATTCATCGGGGTTTATTACAATGCTGGGGGCATGAACATCGTCTGATTGATATCGGGAAGCAGGATCAGGAACCGCTAATCCGTCAGCAAGCCGAAACTGGTATTTTGCGCCTGCTTTTACATGATCTGTAATTAATTGAAACCAGCCGTTGCTAGGTTGCTCGCCATAAACGGCATTACGGGCAGGCAAAGCCCGCCCTGTAGCCTCTGCGAACAATCCGCCTTTTAGGGGTTTCATCGGAATTTCAAAACTCAGGTGAACATTAGGGTTTTTTACACATAAGTCTACTGTTTTTGAGTCTGGTGCCCAAAAATTAAAT
>MFRJ01000034.1:768-3215 GCA_001784535.1 Candidatus Melainabacteria bacterium GWA2_34_9 | reverse complement strand
ATTTAAATTTATTTGGAACAAAAACTTGTCCCGGTGGCTAATTAATATTTAATTGTTAACTAATGTTTCAATTTTTGTTAATTTTCATTCAAAAACCTAAAGTAAAAATTAAATCGAACCGATTAAGTTTATGTGGGATAAAAAATCGAAGTTGGTAGGCATTAATAGGGAGTATTTAAATATATGGAGTACAATAAATTCGTTCCAAATACAAACGTTTCAGAATCAGTTTTATTTTTGCTTAGAGGCGCCAAGAAAAGAAGATCAATGGCTGTTGCCAAAGCAAAAATGATACAGGGACAGTTAGGAGTTATACCGCGTTTGGCTGCGGTTAAATAAAAATTAGGAAAGCAAGCAAGATTTGGGAAAGTTGTCTATCTCGTTTTAATTTTAATCTGCTCTATGAGCAGATTTTTTTTTTGGATTTTTTAATTACTTACACTTACAGGTTGTCTTCTTATAAGAACCAGAACTTCATTTTTGCCGACCATTTTAAGGTTGTTTCTGGCAAGTTCTTCGATTCCTTTATAAGATGAGTATATTTTAAGCTGTTCTTTAAGCTGTATATTTTTTTCTGTGGCGCTTTGGTTCAGGTTTCTAAGTTCATGAATTTGCTTATTTAGAGTTATAAACCTTGTTATATTTATGCCGGTTCCGCACAGAAGCTGAAGAAAACATATCCCCATAACAAAAGAAAGAAGAATGTGATAAACTCTTTCTTTATAAATTTTTCTTATTTGTTTTTTATCAATAGATGTCTTTTTTGGTTTCATTTTAAGTGCGCCATTTATAAAAGTTATTATTTTATTTTAAAGAAGAAATATTTTTGTGTCTATTTTTTCATTTTTTTTTGTAAAGACAAAAATATATAGTAAATTATTTAATATAAGTAAATACAAATGATTTATTGATTGAAAGTAGAGAAAATGCTAAATATTATCTTTTTTATAATATCTTTTTGTCTGGTAATATCATCTTCTTATTTTTTAACAGCTGTTTTAAAAAGCAAAAGATCTGAAAATTCAGTCATATTTTTTCTTTTAAATACGGCAGCCCAGATTATTCTTACTTTTGAATTTCTTTCGCTCTTAAAAGCAATAGATTTATATAATGTTTTAAAAGTTAATGCGGCTATTTTTCTTTTTGCTTTAGTGTTTTGGAACATAAAAAATAAGCCAAAGCTAAAAACAACAGAGTTTGAACTATCGTTTGAAAAAATAAAAACAGAGCTTAAAAAAGATAAAATACTTTTTGCCTTAAGCATTTTCTTTTTAGGTTCTCTTATAGTAAGTTTTTTTCTGGCAGCTTATGCGCCGGTAAACTTATGGGACTCGATGACTTACCACACAGCAAGAGTTGCTTTCTGGATACAGAATAAAAGTCTTGACCATTTTGAAACCAGTTCAATAAGACAGGTAATGTTTCCTCCAAATGCAGAAATTTTTTATCTCTGGCCTCTGGTATTCATAAAAAAAGATTTTTTAGCCGGCATGGTTCAGTTTATCTCTTTTTGCGGAAGTTTGTGGGTTTTAACAAGTTTTTTGACTTATATAAAAATTTCAAAAAAAAGAATTTTATGGGCTGTATTTATTTTTGCGTCACTGCCGGAAATAATTCTTCAGGCATCAAGCACTCAAAATGATCTGGTGTTGGGATTTTTCCTTTTTGCATCTTTATATCTTTTTATTTATGGGGTAAGAGAAAAAGAAAAGCTTTCTCTTATTATGTCGGCAATGGCAATAGGGATTTCTATGGGGATAAAAGGTTCTGTTTTTATGTTTTTGCCTATTTTAGGCATAATTTATACCATAATTTCTGTTCGGAGCGAAAAAAAACAGTTTTACAGGCCGTTATTATTATGCGGAAGCTGGACAGTCTTATTTTTTCTTCTCTTAAGTTCTTACAATTACATATTAAATTATCAGGAATTCCATAATCCGCTGGGCTTAGAGTCTTATATGGATTTTTATATGCCTCCAGATAAAAGCATAAAGTCTTTCATTGCAAATATAATAAGATATAACCTTGCTTTTATTGATTTCACAGGTTTTGAAGCTGCAAAAATATTAAGTTTGCCGTTTTTATTTTTGAAAAACATGTTGTTTGGAATTTTTAGTCTAAGTGAGAATCAGGGCTTGCTTTATATGGACATAAATCTTTTAAATACAAAAATTCATGAAAATTTTGCAACTTACGGACCGATAGGATTTTTGATTTTTATTCCGCTGGTTGTCAGGAATGGATTAAAAGGTATTTTTTCAAAAACGGATAAAATTAGGACAATAGCTCTTTTTGCCTTAATTCCGTTGATATTTATTCCTATTTTAGCAACGTTATTGGGATTTACTTTGTGGAATATGAGATATTTCACCACTGCAATGGTTCTTAGCGCACCTTTATTTGCATTAAGCTACAGTTACAAGTTAAAGCCATTAAAAATAATTATG
>MFRJ01000034.1:0-761 GCA_001784535.1 Candidatus Melainabacteria bacterium GWA2_34_9 | reverse complement strand
AAGAGAAGATGTAAGATATGAAGTCGGTACTGTTTTTGATGGTTTCTTTAAGCAACAGATTGAATATTTGGGACAAAATGCAAAAAACAATTCAAAAATTGGACTTCTTTTTTCAGACAGCTTTTGGTATTACCAGTTTTTTAATGAAAATCCTTCGTGGAAAATTTTTCCTTTAAGATACGAACTTTTAACAAAAGAAAAGCTTGAAAATCTTGATTATATTGTAATTTGTAATAAGCGACAAATATTTTATAATTTTGATAAATCAAAAAATCTTCTTACAAATAATAAAATAGATTTTAAAATGTTTAAATATTTTGAACTCGTATATAAAGTAGAAACAAATTATAATATTTACCCGCTTTTAGAAAAAAAATATGAGTTTGAAAATCCTGTGAATTTTTATATATTTAAGAATAAAAGCTCATTATAGGCATAAACTTTTAAAAAATCTTGAATATAATAGACACTTACTATAGAATTGTTATTGATTTAAACCAATATAAACTTAAAAATCAGGAGATAATAATGCAGACTAAAGTAAATATAACTCCGGCAAAAAAACTTTTAAGCCTTCCTACTTATGTTTTTGCGGAGCTTGATGAGTGGAAAGAAGAAGCAAGAGCAAAAGGAGTAGATTTAATTGACTTAGGCATTGGAAATCCTGACGGTGCAACTCCTCAGCCAGTAGTAGAAGCGGCTATTAAAAGTCTCCAGAATGTAAAAAACCATGGATATCCTGATTTTAAAGGAAAAATGGA
>MFRJ01000033.1:7291-7653 GCA_001784535.1 Candidatus Melainabacteria bacterium GWA2_34_9 | reverse complement strand
ATTTGGATTGTTTAAGCGCATATTCCTGCTTAAACACAGGACATTGCCATCCGAAAATCTTTGAAGCAATGGTTGAACAGGCTCAAAAATTAACAATAACTTCAAGAGCTTTTAGAAATCAAATATTATCTCTTTTCCTTAAAGAATTATCAGAGCTTACTGGAAAAGAAGCAGTACTTCCGATGAATACAGGCGCAGAAGCTGTTGAAACGGCAGTAAAACTTGCGAGAAGATGGGCATATCAAGTTAAAGGAATAGAAAAATACCACGCTGAAATAATAGTTTGCGAAAACAATTTTCATGGAAGAACAACCACTATTACGAGTTTTTCCAGCGAACCTGCTTACAAAGAGGGCTTCGGT
>MFRJ01000033.1:6259-7211 GCA_001784535.1 Candidatus Melainabacteria bacterium GWA2_34_9 | reverse complement strand
ATTTCTTCTTGAGCCCGTTCAAGGAGAGGCAGGTATAATTATTCCGCCTGAAGGATATCTTAAAGAAGTTGAAAAAATCTGCAAAGAAAACAATGTTCTCCTTATGTTTGACGAAATTCAGACAGGATTTGGACGAACAGGAAAATTATTTGCTCATCAACACGAAGATGTTACTCCTGATGTAATAATTGTAGGCAAAGCTATTTCAGGAGGATTTTATCCTGTATCTGCGGTGCTTGCAGACAATTCTGTAATGGATGTATTAACTCCGGGATCGCATGGAAGCACTTTTGGAGGAAATCCACTCGGTTGCGCTATTGCAAGAGCAGCTTTAAAAGTGCTAAAAGAAGAAAATTTAATTCAAAATTCCGCCGAACTTGGAAAATATTTCCTCGACAAACTTAAAACTATTGATAATCCTCATATAAAAGATATCAGGGGCAAGGGTTTATTTATAGCCATAGAACTTGACGAACCTGCAAGACCATATTGTGAAGCACTGCAAAAAGAAGGCGTGCTTTGCAAAGACACACATACTTATGTAATAAGAATTGCTCCTCCTTTGATAATAACAAAAGACCAAATTGACTGGGCTTTTGAAAAATTCCAAAAAGTCCTTTCATAAGGTTTTTACTTAAATCAGAGGAGAAAGTTTTATGTGGGAAAAAGCTCTTGATATAACAAATGTTAGAGAAATCAGAGCCAGAGTAACAATTTACTTTGGTATTGGCGCTATTAAAGAAATTGACCGCATTCTTAAAAAATTAAAACACCAAAATATAGACAAATTGCTTGTAGTAACCGGAGCAAATTCTTATAAGATTTCAGGTGCATGGGATTTTGTTGAAAAGGCACTAAAAGATAACAACATACAATACGTTTTGTCGTCAAATATTGAGCCTAATCCAACAACCACTCAAGTAGATGCCGCGAGAAAACTCGGACTGGAATT
>MFRJ01000033.1:5914-6171 GCA_001784535.1 Candidatus Melainabacteria bacterium GWA2_34_9 | reverse complement strand
ACAGGTCGCGAACTTTTTGAAAGAGCTTTTATTCCCGAAAAAACAGTGCCTATTATAGCAATAAATCTCACACATGGCACGGGTTCAGAAACAGATAGATTTGCTGTGGTTACAATCCCCGAAACCAAAAATAAAGCGGCAATCGGATATGATTGCATTTATCCGTTATATTCAATTAATGATCCTGCCTTGATGACAAAACTTTCTAAAGAACAGACTTTGTATGTAACTATAGATGCTTTAAATCATGTTATCGA
>MFRJ01000033.1:0-5875 GCA_001784535.1 Candidatus Melainabacteria bacterium GWA2_34_9 | reverse complement strand
GCTTTGCAAAGAAACCGTAAGACTGATTAAAGAATACCTGCCAATGGTTTTAGAAAATCCTGAAGATTTAACAGCGAGATATTATTTGACTTATGCCGCAATGATTGCAGGAATTGCTTTTGACAGCACAGGCTTGCATATAACTCATGCGCTTGCTAAATTCATAAACGCGCTTAAGCCTGATTTCCCTCATGGATTAAGCCTTACAATGCTTCTTCCTGCTGTATTAAAACAAATTTATCCTCAAAAAGCCAAGATTATTGCTGATTTGTTATCGCCAATAATTCCAAACTTAACAGGAAATCCTGACGAAGCTGAAAAAGTTTCTATCGAAACAGAAAAATGGCTGTTTGGTCTTGGCTTAAACAAAAAACTTTCTGATGAAGGAATTACAGAAGAAGATATAGATAAGCTGACAGAAATTTGTATGATTTTTCCTGGATTGACAGATCTTCAGAGTGTAACTCCTATGGAAATCAACAGGGAAAATGTTTCTCGAATTTATAGAGAGTCATTATAAGGCACAAACTCTTTTATAGCGTGGAGTTTTTCCCATTTGTAACATATTGTTAATCTTATCTTTTAAAAAAAAGCAATTTTTTAATACAATTTGTTTTTATATTAATACGAGGTGATAGTGAAAGGTAAAAAATAGGGGGAATGAGATTTAAAGATTTTTAATTTAATATGAAAAGTTTTTAATTATTTATTTAATCTATTTTTATTAATTAGGGAAATTTTATTTATTAGGGTATGTATAGAGGAAAGAGAAAAAGAGGAGAAGGAAAATGTCAGTTTACATGAGACAAATGACAATGAATGATGGTCACGGACACATTTCAAGACAAACATTTATTAGAAGAACCGGTAACGATTGTCAACACTCAGTATTTGGTGGCGGACACAGAATGCACGGTATGCACGGTGGACACGGTATGCAAGGTGGACACAGAATGCACGGTCATAATCATGGACACCACGGAATGAATCAAATGCAAGGAAATATGGGTTGTCATCCTGGTTATAACCAAGGCGGTTTTTCCTATAGTAATGGCAATACCTCCGTAAGCGTTGGTGGCAATATAGTCAATAATGTTATTGGTACAGCTGCCGGTGTCGTACAAGGCGTTGTAGGCGGCGTTGCAAATGTAGCTAAAAAAGTGTTCTCTGGTTGGTAGACAGAAATTAAATAATTATTTCAACTTCGAAAGTTCTATTCCACGGGAAATCAAGATCAAAATCAGACAATTTTAAATTATACTCAATCTTTTTGGTAAGGTTTAACACTAAAGGAACTAACTCTTCCTTTAGTGTTTTTCTGTCTGCAATATCTGTAATAGCTCTTATTTTTTGCCTTACAATTGTTTGATAAGCCCAGTCATCAACCAGCCGAATCAGTAAAGATTTTTTGAAATTATTTATTTCAAAGTTACCGGTTTTTTCTGCAATTAATCTTGAAATTCCTGTAGAAATAACGCTTCCTAAAGTATTTCCTGTTGTATTCCATCCTGCATAGCCATAAATTTTAGTGATAATTGTTTCATTATCCAGAATTTGCATAACAAGTAAATTATCGCCGCCGTTTGCGCAGGAAATATCTCCAATAATTACAGGTTTTTGAGTGTTTTTTATAAAATCTATACAAATTTTAACAGCTTCTTTGTTTTCCGATTCCGGGTAAATTTTCAGACAGTGGTCATTTTGGATATTTTCCGGCGTATGTACAAGCAAAACCATATCCGCATTTTCTTCTGAATCTGCGATTTCTCCTCCGCAAAGTTTTATTTGTCCCGACACTGATTCAAAAATCGTTTTATCTTCATAGCGGGAAATAACATTTTTGCCATTTTCCGTGGAAAAAACAGGGAAGATTTTTATGGTTTGACCGTAATTATCAACTAATGCTTTTGATACAAGATCGGAAGGAATTTCATCAGCACCTGTTAAGGTTACTGCTTTATCAAAAAGTTTTTTGTCTTGTATTTCTGCATCAAGAGCTTCTGCTTCCTGAACATTAATCCCGAATTGCCCTGTATCATCCTTGCTATACACCAGAAAATCCAGAAAATTTTCTTCTATCCATTTTATGTAAAATCTGTTTATCGAAAAATTCCTTTCTCTTGTTTTTAAATAGTCATCGAGAATTTCAGGAGGTATTTTATTTTTAAGACCGTCAAAATCTTCTTTTTCTTGGGTGTCATGATTTAAAACATCTAATTTATGTTTCAAATAAGAATATTTGAAAATTTCTTTGCCGAATTTATCCCAGTATTCTTTTTCTTCCTCGTTAACATAACTGTCAGAAATCCGCATAATGCTGCTAAATCCATATATTTTCGCATTAGTATTATGATTTTCGACTATATTTCGGAAAATATTAAGGTTTTTAGTAATTTCTTCCGGACTGGTATTGAGTCTTCTGGAAGGAATAAGTCCGCCATAAGCGATAGTGTCAAGCGAAGCTATTATATAGTCTACTTTTTCCTGCTTTAATATATCGTCAATCCACTCAAGAATTTTATCAACCTGTGAATAACTGACCAATCCGCCAAGAAATTCTCTCGGTGGAGTGAAAACTGATATATTTTTGTTTAATGAAATTATTTGCTGCGGTAAGGTAAAGCTTACAGGTCGATTATCCAGAGGGATAACTGCAATTTTAAAGGTATCATTCATATTTATTGGTCTTTATCTGTTTCTGCTTTCACTTGAGGTGTATGAATGTTTCTTAGCATTAAAGGCTGGTTGTTATAATACATTTCATCAAGATAATAATTGTCTGAATCACCATCAGCGCTTGTATCGTTTATTTTATTGAATATCGCTTTAGCTTTACTCATATCACCGCCCGTTCCGGGAATATTAGGTCCAAAATTAGGCATTGATTGGTTTTTTAACTGTTCGGTTATTATAACAGCGTTAATGTTAGTTTCACTTCCGTCTATTCCCATTATTTTTGCAATTTTTAAATCGCTAAAGTCAGATTTTTTCCACACTAGCACTTCAAAATAAAGAATTTTTCCGACAAGCTCTTTTTCATGAGGAAGTGAAATTTCCAGCTCCAGAACTCCTTTATCTCCTACAATTCCTTCATGAGGGTTTAATATTTGCCCCAATCTTAATTTATGCCCGTAATATTCAGGAGATCCACCGTTTTCATCAGAAGTAACCAGAGAAACATGACTATTCGGTTCGGCTTTTATTACAAATTTTGTTTTATTGCCGATAATAAGTTTTGATGGTTTATAAACAGCCGGAAAATCTTGATTTATAATAAATGATGATTTTTTTGTCGAGCTCAAATCAAACACCTGAGCATTTACAGGTATAGAAAATGCAATTAAAGTTATTAATGCAATGCTAACGTAAGTTTTTTTCATTCCAGCTATCCCTTAGATTGTTTTAAATTATATTATACCTTTAACCTGTTTTTAAGGATATAATTTATGAATAGTTTGATAAATATTTAAGGAATATTCATGGGCAAGTCTAAATCAGGAACAAATATATTTGCAATAATTTTTAAAAGTTTGATGATTTATATAAATAACTTTTTGCCGTTATCAAGAGTAATGTTATTTCCTGTTTTTGGTCAGATTATAGGAATATTTTTAATCTTTTATCCGAATTATCTCTACACAGAAAAATATTTAGCTAAATTATCAGGAGAAAATCTTGAGCAAAACCTTGTTTTCATTCTTTTAGGCTTAATATTAATGGTAATTCCGGGTTTTGCTGTTTTCTTAAAAGCATTCTGGGATTATATGATTGTAATGATATCTTTAAACCCCATGGTTTCTGATATAGAAAAAAAAGGAAGTTTTGGCGATTTTAAAGTTTATAACAGCTCCGTAAAATTAAAAACGAATAATTACGTAATTTTGCTTTTATTAATGACTCTTTTCTGGTTGGGGATTTTGATTTTTCCGTTTTTATCTTTTTTCTTAGGTTTCTTTATTAATACAGTTTTAATAACCCCAATTTTTCTATTGATGGTACTTGCCTCACTAATTTTTTCTATTCTTTTATCTGTAAATCTTAGCCTTGTTTTTCAAGTGTTTGCTTTTGAGTCAATATCACCCGTTGAGGTAATCAAAAAAAGCTGGAACCTCATGAAAGGAAATTTCTGGCGGACAACATTTATGGGAATTGTTTTATTGGTTGTTACTTGTTTTATTGTTCCCGGGTTAATTACAGCTATACTGGATAAATCACCCTTGATGACTCATTTAATAAATTCTTTTGAGGCTTATGTAAATTTATTTGCTAAAAATCAGGCCTTTGTAGAATTTTTAGCAAGTTATAAAATGACACCTTTTGGTTTGTCAGTTACTTTAGCTGTTTCAACAGTGGGAACAATAATAACAGCTATGATGCTTCCTTGGGGAAGCGCATGTTTTACCTTGCTGTATTTTGATATTTTGGGTAGAAAAAGATGAAAGTCGTTAAAAATTAGAGACTATGCAAATGTTTATATGTAAAAAATGTCAAACAATCGATAATTATGGCTTGGTGTTCAATCCAAACTATAAGGGTGCTGGCGTTTTTACAAAAACTATAAATACTCATGATGAAATAGTTTTTAATGTTGACGGGTATGAGTTTATACCTGATTTAGGGTTTATGAATGCTCATGCAGTATGTCAGTACTGCGGAGAAATTAAGTGCTGGGAATATCATTTCCCGAAATTCAAAAAATCAGTGTAAGAAATTAATAATAAATCTTAAAACTATAATTATAATGTTTGACCTGTTAATGTTAATCATAATTGTTATCTTACTTGCTTTCTAAAGCCGCATTCTTTTGAAACTGTTCGTCCGATGCTTTGAATTTTTCCTGTAATACAGCTTCTGCAATGAGCAGGAGTGTCGTTTATACAGATTTTTCCGGGATAAAGCTTATATAAATCCCTGTATTCGCCTTCAGTAACATTTGGCATAACCACATTTGCTCCACTTTGAAGGGCAATAAGCCTTCCCTGCGAGTTAAGTGTTTCCATCGCTGTGGTTGCAGGAATATTTATATCAGGCAACAAAAGCCTTGTTATAGCCATAACTTTCAATGCCAATTCAAAACTTCCACCTGTTTCGAACGAAAGAGGTGTGTCTTCATTTGGAATAAAAGGTCCTACTCCGACCATATCAGCTCCAATTTCTTTAAAAAACAAAATATCATCAGCAAGAGATTCTAAAGTCTGATTCGGTAAACCTATTAAACATCCTGTTCCTGTTTCATATCCATGTTTTTTTATAGTTTTAAGACAATTAATCCTGTTTTCATGGCTCATTCCTGGATGAAGCTTTTGGTAAAGCTCTTTATCAGTAGTTTCTATCCTCAAAAGAAACCTATCCGCCCCTGCTTCTTTATAAGCAATATATTCTTCTTCAGTTTTTTCACCGACACTAAGAGTAATGGCTACATCAAGTTTTTTTATTTCGGAAATTATGTAGAGCATTTCCTCAAGAGAATAAATATTGCCTTCTCCTGATTGCAATACAAAAGTTTTGTATCCGTAAGACGATGCCTTTGTAGCAAAATCAATTATAACTTCAGGTTCTAACCTGTAGCGTTTAATATTTTTATTATCTCGTCTAAGTCCGCAGTAAAAGCAGTTTTTAATGCAAATATTAGAAAATTCTATCAATCCCCTAAGATGAACTTCATTTCCGACATATTTTTCTCGTACTCTATCAGCAGCTTTGCAAAGTTCCTGAGTTATTTCATCATTTGCAAAAAGTTCCACGATCTCATCTTTTGTGAGTTCGTGTGTGTTTTCTGCTTTATTAATTATTTCTTTAAGCGCTGAAGTCATTATAATTCTTTATTATACTCATCAACTCTGTTATTTTAGCATATCAATAATAATTACAAAAA
>MFRJ01000032.1:13074-13273 GCA_001784535.1 Candidatus Melainabacteria bacterium GWA2_34_9 | reverse complement strand
GCTAATGGGATACCAAAAATTACGGCATACTGGCTTCTCAATACTTTTCCGCAATCAATGAAAATACTAGCTACACAGGGAGGAATACTTCTTGAATAATGCTCATAAGTCAAATATCCGGAGTCAATAACACCCAATAAGGCAAGAACTAGGATAAAAACCAGTACTTTTTGTTTCATTCTAGGTTGTTGCCACAATC
>MFRJ01000032.1:5322-12978 GCA_001784535.1 Candidatus Melainabacteria bacterium GWA2_34_9 | reverse complement strand
GACAGTATAATGCTGCAGCGAATTTATATTTGTAGCACCAATATTATTTACATATTCATAATTCCCTCTTCTATTGTAAGAGTGATTTAGAGAATGACTCACACAATAAACCCCATCCCTTGTAAGTCCTTTCAAAGCAAGCTCTTGAATAGTGTGAGAACCTGATTGATTTGCAGTGCAATCTGGCAAACCTGCCGGTGCGCCACCAGTACTGCACCAACGATAGCCAAAAGATCTGCTGAATTTACCATGATTAAGATTATCATAATCACGAGGAAATATTCTATATAAATATTCATAATTATTATTAGCCCATTTCAATGGGCATTGATATCCTGCCTGTAAAAACCCATCGTCTAGATTTGCCCAATAGTGATCATTTGTACTACATTCATTGAGTGTCCAACCAGCATTAGAATTAAAAGGTGACAAATCAACTGTTGCATTGAATTTTGTATAAAATACTTGCGTATAACCAAGAGCCGACACAACCCATACATAAGGAATTTGCGTATTTAACCAGTTACCTCCATTATAATAAGGCGATCTGATTTCTATAGTGGCTGTTCTTAAGTTAATTCTTTCATTTGCGGGCAATAAATCATAGCCATACCAGCTAAAAAGCCGGGCATAATTATTTGCAGCAAAATTTGTTATATTATAATTGTCATACCAACTGACTAAAATAGCAATATGTTGCCTTAAAGAATCATTAGCATTAAATGCAATATCTGAGATTAAAGCACCATCAGGTGCGGCAAAAAACGAAGATAACTGCGCAGTTGTCAAACCTGAATTAAAACTATTAGGCTGAAGCATTTGAGTGTTAATAATCTGGGATGATTGTATAGGTATCGTAGGTAAATTGGGAATGAAAGTTAAAATCATTTTATACATATATGTAAAATTTGCAAAGGTAACTCCATTTGCATCAGTAAAAACAGTAACAGTTACATTTGATGAATTTGCAATACCATGAGTTGATAAAAAAGATTCCATACTTGTTTTTAATTCGGTTTCCATTGCCGCTTTTTTAACAGCAGCATTACCTGTCAAATTATTGAATTTGCTGTTAACTTGCATTAATGATTCTTTTGCACCTTCAGAAATTACATTTCTAATTGTTATTACATAACCAAATTCCATTATAAGAAGTAAAAACATAATCAAAATTGGCGCAACAAAAGCAAATTCGATAAGTTGCTGCGCTTTTTTAAATGTATATTTTTTAATTATATTATTCAAAATCATATATTAAACTTTTTCCGGAAACGTTCAAGTTCTAATAACTTATTCTACATTATTATTCGAACAGTTGGCTTGAAAACTTAACCTGGAAACTTATTAAATTTACATATATTTATAAAATCAAAAGAGAAGTAATACTACTACGTCTCTCCTCTCAAGGACATCAGAAATTACCCCAAAACACCTGTTTTAAGTAAATCATTAAGTTTCATTCGCAGTTTGTTTTGAATGTTTTCAATTTTAAGAGTACCGTCAAAAGTAACAAAATCAAATTCTTGTTCCATTTTAGTATACTCAGCAATTATCTTTCTTTGATAAAGTTTAAAACTTTCATAAAAATCAGTACTTAACCCTATATCGCGTCCCGATTCATAATAATTTAAACCGCTGGTGGAAATAATTCTTTTAAGCAATGTCTCTACAGGCATTTTTAAATAAAAAACCATATCCGGTTCAGGAGCATAATCATATAATTTTCTTGCCCATTCAGGACTTACTCCTCTTACAACATCTCTTGCATAAGCTGTATAGGTATATCTATCTGCCAGAACAACCAAGCCTGCTTTCAAAGCAGGCACAATTACCTGCTCAAGCCTGTCCGCAAAATCTGATGCATAAAGTAAACTGAAAGTATAAGCGTTTAAAAGGTTTCTTTCCTTAGCATTATCAATAACATTTGACATTAATTTGGAAGTTTTCCATTGGCTTACGACAACGCCATAGCTTTCTATTGCAAGCCATTCACGAAGTTTTTCAATCTGTGTAGACCTTCCTGCTCCGTCTGTACCTTCTATTACTATTAATAAACCGGGATAACCGTGTTTGGTATGAGGTTTTTTATTTATATCCATATAGCTATACTCTTATCCCTTTTTCATCAAGTTTTTTTCTGACTAATTCTCTTAATAAAACTTGCTGGCTGTGAATAGAGTCAACGGCATTTATTTTAATAAGACCATATTCATCTACCATATTGTCATATTCGTTTATAACCCTACCTTGAAAAATTTTATAACTTTGATACGGATCACTGTGTAAATTTAAATCCATACCTGCTTCATAAAATTTTGGAGCACGGTTTGTACATATTCTTGCAAGCGAAGTCTCAACAGGAACATTAAAATAGAAAGCGAGATCGGGATTGATTGCAAACCCGTACATATTTCTCACCCAGTTTTTATCAACACCCCTTGCCACATCTCTTGCAAAAGCTGTGTAAACATATCTGTCTGCAAGCACTATAAAACCTGCTTTCAATGCAGGTACAATAATTTGTTCCAATCTATCCGCAAAGTCAACGGCATGAAGCAAACTAAAAGTTCTAGGTGTTAACAAATTCTTTTTTTTAGCTTTTTTTGTTGTTTCGGATATTAATCTGGATGAATTCCACTCTGTAAAAATAACGCCATGGACTGTAGAATTTAGCCAATCCTTCAATAATGATATTTGTGTACTTTTGCCTGAACCGTCAACGCCTTCTACAACAATTAGCATGCCAGGCAAACCATGACTTTTAGATAACCGCATATATAAAATTTTCCCTTAAAAAAACGACTCTTTAATAAAATTATATAACATAAAAAAAGAATGGGGAATTTTAAAATCACCCCATTCTTTTAAAAATATATTATTATTAATTATTTTTCATATCTTTTAAAGATGATTGAAGCATTATGTCCGCCAAATCCAAATGAATTAGACATTACACCATTTATATTGCCTACTTTACTTGCAACATTTAGTACATAATCCAAATCACACTTTTCATCAGGATTATCAAGATTTATTGTTGGAGGAACAACGCCTGTTTCTAAAATTTTAACACAAGCTGCTGCTTCAATTGCTCCTGCTGCCCCAAGTGCATGTCCTGTCATACTCTTTGTAGAGGTAACCAGCAGTCCGTTTTTCGCATAATCACCAAACACTCTTTTTACTGCCAAAGTTTCAGCTACATCACCCAATGGTGTGCTTGTACCGTGAGCATTAATATATTGAATATCTTCTGGGATCATTCCTGCATCATTAAGAGCACATTGCATTGCTCTTCCTGCTCCATCACCATCTGCACAAGGTGCAACAATATCGTTTGCATCTGCTGTAGCGCCATATCCTACGAATTCTGCATATATTTTTGCGCCTCTTGCTAATGCATGCTCAAGTTCTTCAAGAACGAAAACACCGGCGCCTTCAGACATAACAAACCCATCTCTGTCTTTATCAAAAGGTCTGCTTGCTAAAGTAGGTTCTTCGTTTCTTCTGGATAATGTTCTTGCACTGGAGAATCCTGCCATAGCAAGTGAAGTTAGCGGAGCTTCACAGCCTCCGGCTATCATCATATCGGCGTCACCATATACAATGGTTCTGAATGCATCACCCAAACAATGTGAAGCTGTAGCACATGCGGTTACAATACATTTATTTGGACCTTTTGCATTGAACATAATGGAAATTCTACCTGCAGCAATATCGACAATCATCATTGGTACAGTAAACGGACTGCATTTTGACGGTCCTTTTTCCATAATCGCCTGATGGTTTTTTTCAATTGTCGACATTCCGCCTGAAGCACTTCCGATATAAACGCCTAATCTTGTCGGATCTGATTTATTCATATCCAGTCCGGAATCTTTCATTGCTTCAATAGCTGCAACCATTCCGAGCTGAGTAAATCTGTCCATTTTTTTTGCTTCTTTTTTATCAAGGTAGAGATCGGGATTAAAGTCTGAACATTCTCCGCCAAATCTAACAGGATGTTGAGATAAATCAACAACTGTTATAGGTTTAATCCCGCTATTACCTTTTACAAGATTTTCCCAGAATAAGTCAAGCCCTACACCGAACGGACTTACTACGCCCATTCCTGTTATTACAACTCTTCTGGTTTTATTACTCATCATAATTTCCTTACTAATAATATGTTTTGATTACTATAATTACTTAGATTGAGCTTTTTAAAACGGAAACTGAGAGTTTCCGTTTTAAACGCTCAAGTTTTATTATTCTTTGTGTTTTTGAATGAAGCTAACAGCATCTTGAACTTTAATGATTTTTTCAGCTTCTTCATCAGGAATTTCTACGCCGAATTCTTCTTCAAAAGCCATTACAAGTTCAACTGTATCAAGTGAATCTGCACCTAAATCTGTTGTAAAATTAGCTTCAGGTGTAACTTCTGCTTCTTCAACGCTTAATTGGTCAACTATTACTTTTTTTACTCTGTCAAAAGTATCGCTCATCTTTTTCTCCTTTTCAAATAAATTGATTATCTACGTCAAACAAAAATTAAATTATTTTTTTGTCTTTTAATATTTAAATTGAAATCCTAATATTTTGTCTACAACTGAATAAAATATATTACGGTTTGTTACCTTTCTGAGAAATTATATCACCAAACCGCCATCTACTCCAATAACCTGACCTGTAATATACAAATTGGGTTTAGAAAGGAATTTTACCAGATCAGCTATATCTTCCGGTGAACCCAGTCTTTTAAGAGGGATACGTTCAGCGATTTTTTCAGTATCTAATTTTTCCGTCATCGGTGTTGCAATAAATCCTGGAGCTACTGCATTAGCTACAATACCTCTTGAGGCAAGTTCTTTTGCAATTGTTTTTGTAAAACCGATAACAGCAGCTTTTGTGGAAGCATAATTAGCCTGACCCGCATTTCCGTAAACTCCGGTAATACTAGCCATATTAACGATATTTCCGCTTCTTTGCTTCATCATTACTTTAGCAACAGGTCTTGTTACATAAAATACACTGTTTAAGTTTGTGTTGATAACTCTTTCCCAATCGTCATCAGACATTCTTACAAGTAAACCATCTCTTGTAATTCCTGCATTATTAACAAGCACATCAATTCTGCCGAATTCTTCCATGATCTGGCTGACCATTTTTTCAACTTCTTCACTTTTTGTAACGTCACATGCCATAGCTTTTGCTGTGCCGCCGAGTGCTTCAATTTCTTTAACAACATTCGCTGCATCAGCTTCGCATGCCGGAACGGGATAATAGTTAATAATTGCCGTACAACCATCTTTTGCAAGTTCTATAGCGGTAACTCTTCCAATTCCGCTTGATGCTCCGGTTATTAATGCTATTCTTTTTTCTTCACTCATTACTTTAGGAACCTCCCTAATTTTCTTTTTATCACTGGTATTTATTTAAACACCAACTTCTGTAACACACTCACTTAAGGTTTTTTCCAATGATTCAACATCAGAAACATTATAAACATTTGCTGTTTTACAAATTTTCTTAATCATTCCCGACAAAACCTTGCCTGGTCCTATTTCTATAAAAGTATCTACGCCTTGATCAACCATAGCGTTGATTGTTTGTTTCCAATAAACTGAAGAGTAAATCTGTTTGACCATTTTTGAAGAAAATTCAGCTTTATCTATAGTTGCTCTTGCATCTACATTAGTAACAACAGGAATTCCCGCATCATTAACATTGGAATTATTGACATATTTTTCAAACTTTTCTGCTATAGGCTTCATTAAAGGAGAATGAAATCCTCCGCTTACAGCAAGAGGTATAACTCTTTTAGCGCCCAATTCTTTAGCAAGCTCATTAGCTTTTTCAACAGCGATTGTTTCACCGCTTATAACAGTTTGGTCAGGAGTATTGTAATTTGCTGCGCATATAATACCTGCTGATGAGGATTCATTAACCAATTGAGTAATTTTTTCGTCATCCATTCCAAGAATTGCTGTCATGCTTCCTGCCGGAGCTTCATTCATTAATTCTGCCCGCTTTTGTACAAGTTTTATAATCTCAGGAAGATTAATAACTCCTGCTGCATAAAGAGCTGAATATTCACCAAGACTATGTCCTGCTAAATAATCAGGTACTATATTACATTTTGATTTCAATACTTCATAAGCAGCAATTGAAACTGCCAGTATTGCAGGCTGGGAATTAATTGTTTGTTTTAAATCTTCTTCATTGCCTTCAAAACAAAGATTTGAAAGATTTTTTTCCAATATAAAATCAAATTCGTTAAATATTTTTCCGGCAACATCATATTTTTCGTATAAGTCTTTCCCCATCCCAATATATTGAGATCCTTGACCGGGAAAAACAAAAGCAACTTTATTCATTCGCAAAACCTCTCCTAAAAATTTCCCTGTTGTTGTCTAATTTCATCATCCTTGTTTTCTCTTATCTTTTGCTCTCCATCTGACAACAGCAGTTCCCCAGGTTAATCCTGCTCCAAAACCGCTTAATACAAGTGTTGACGGATAATCTATTTTATTTTCTTCAATTGCATCTGTCAATGCGATTGCTATGGACGCAGATGAAGTATTACCGTATTTATGCAGATTTACATAGAACTTTTCATTACTTTCCTGTAATTTATCAGCAATAGCCTGAATTATTCTTACGTTAGCCTGATGCAAAACATATTTATCAACATCATTAACTGAGAAATTTATGCTTTTTAATACTTGTAAAATAGATTCGGGAACATAATTTACCGCAAATTTATATACTTCGCGACCATTCATGTTTACACACTGTAATTCAGGTGTATTTGGCTCAACAAGAGGACAATTAATCCCTGTTAAAGGAATTTTCAGTTCGCTGGCTTTTGTTCCGTCAGCGCGAATATCGACTGCAAGAACATCATTCTGCTCATCTTGCGATCTTTGAACTAATAAAGCTCCTGCTCCATCACCAAAAAGCACACAGGTTGACCTGTCATTCCAGTTTACAAAACGAGAATGAATATCAACACCTACTAAAAGAACATTTTTATATTCACCTGATGCGATAAAACTGTTTGCTATTTTTAATCCATAAATTAAACCGCTGCAAGCTGCAACAATATCAAAAGCAGCGGCATTAGTTGCGCCAATTGCCAGTTGAACTTCGCAGGCAGTTGACGGATATAAATTATCAGGCAAAGAAGTTGCGCAAATAATTAAATCAATATCCTTTACATCTGCGCCTGCAAATTCAATTGCTTCTTTCGCTGCTTTTGCAGCTAATGAAGACGCTGTTTCATTTCCGCTTACTATATGTCTTTCTTTAATTCCCGACCTGCTAAAAATCCATTCATCGTTTGTATCAACGAGTGTTGCAAGATCATCATTTGTTATTACTTTTTCCGGTAAACATTTACCAACGCCTGTTATTGTTACCGGATATCTTTTGTCTATCATAATTTATTTGACTCATATAATCTGGATATTTTTCCGTTCACATCTTTTTCTACTGATTCTTTAGCGACTTTAATAGCATTTTTTATAGCAATTGCCTTACTGCTTCCATGTGAAATTACGCATGTGCCTTTAATCCCAAGCAATAATGCGCCGCCATATTCATTATAATCCGTTTTCTTTCTTAATTTCATTAGCGCAGGTTTTGCTATCCACGCACCGATTTTGGCAAGTAAAGATG
>MFRJ01000032.1:3010-5308 GCA_001784535.1 Candidatus Melainabacteria bacterium GWA2_34_9 | reverse complement strand
GAAAACATTTCTCTTCCTTCAACGTTTCCAACAAAATTAATTGTAGAATTTTCTTTTGAAGTAAAAAGCTTGTATGTATCCTGTGCGAGTGTATTTCCTTTGCCTGACTCACCGCCTATATTCAAAATGCCTACTCTCGGGTTGTCAACACCTATAACTTTTGATGAAAAAGCGCTTCCCATAATAGCAAACTGGTATAGGTTTTCCGGTTCGCATTCACTGTTTGCTCCTGCATCAAGAAGAACTACTGGCTTATCCATCGTGGGAAGCACAACAGCTATAGCGGGTCTGGATATACCAGACAATCTACCAAGCCCAAAAAGACTTGCTGCCATAGCCGCACCAGTACTTCCAGCAGCTACTACAGCGTGTGCATTTCCTTTTGCTACCTGATCAACAGCAACTACTATAGAAGCATCTTTTTTTCTTCTTATTGCACTGCCAGGAGCTTCACACATTTCAATAACTTCATCAGCCTTAATAATTTCAATTTCAAGACCTGTTATATCATATTTAGCTAATTCTGCATTAATTTTGTCAACTTGACCAACGAGTAAAACAGGTATCTTGTACTCTCTTGCTGCGAGTACTGAACCTTTTACTATTTCTTCCGGTGCGAAATCCCCACCCATTGCGTCTACTGCAATTTTTATCGACATTTTATTTTACTCTTTACCCTTTTTATATAAGTGATCGATTTTCCATTTTATTAATTATGTTGACCACTAATCCCGTTTTTATACTTATTAATTATATTCTATTTTTCGGCAAGCTTTTCGCTAACGAGCTTTCCTCCATAAAAACCACAATTTGTACAAACTGTATGGGCTAAAGCCATTTCATTACAATTTGAACATTTAACCGTTTCAGAAAGCGTAGCTTTCCAGTGTGATCTTCTATGTCCTTGTGCGCATTTACCTGCTCTTTTCTTTGGAACTGCCATAATATTACCTACTTTCGTTACATTATATTAATTAATTTTTATTTATTTTCATCGTCGCTATAGTTATTTTCTGAAAAAGATTTAAATACTTCAAGTCTTTCATCAATATATTTTTCAGATTTTATTTTTTGATACGATTCTGATCCTTCACAACTGTCATTACAAATTTTTTTCGGAGGAATTTCAAGTATAATTGTCTGATACAAAAAATCATTAATGTCTATTTCATCCCTACCTCTTAATTCTTCGACAAATTGTCCTTTTGTTAACTCATATTCTTTCTGATCGTCTGAAATTATACTTTCATTAACAAAATCTTCATCCACATCAACGTCCACATTATAGTCATATTCATCAAGACACCTGTCACACACCAGCTTTAAATATGTTTGTACATGACCTTTTATATTAACTCCATAACCTGTAACTGCAACATTAAGGACAGCGTCAACAGGAATATCATTTTCAAGTTCCTTAATTTTTTCCTGAAAAGCAATATCCATCATTTGTTCGGGTATATTTTGCAATTCCTTAATATTAATTTTCAATTTTAGTCACTATCTTTATAAAATCTTTATAAGTATACGTTTTTATTCTATTAACTACAGATTTTTTGTCAATAATAAAAGAACTATTGAATATCAACAAACAAAATTCCTTAATTATCAGATTCTTTTAATTTTAAAATTCTCTGTTTGGCATCAGAAAATTTCGATGCACCCGGCACACCTTTAAGAAACTTTTCATAAGCTTTTATAGCTTCCTGAGGCTTATTTTGTTTTTCAAAAATCAGACCGAGGTTATAATAAGCCTGATAATAATCCGGCTTCAATTTAATTGCATACTGAATTGATTCAAGAGCCTTATCATAATTGCCTAATTCTTTATAAGCAATCGAAAGCCCTATATATGCTTCAAAAAAACCGCTGCTATAGTTTATTGCCTGATTATAATAAGTTATTGCTTCAGTCATTTTTCCTGAAGTCAAACTAGAATTCCCTTTAAAATAATAATATTCAGGATCCTGCGAATATGCTGCTCTTGCACCAAATACTATTGCTATAAAAAACAATCCGGCTAAAAAATATTTATTTATTTTTATTAAGTTGCTCATAAATAAACTTCTTAATTTCTGAACTTTACATTTATTATTATACATCGTCCAAATATTATACATCGTCCAAAAAATTAAGAAATTTTTGTTTTTTAACAGCTTTTTAATTTGTTATATAATAATTTGAATAAAATTGAACCTTTAAAAACTTAATACGGCGTCGAAAGACAAGGCAGCCCTCTGCCTGGAAAGGGGGGATAATGATGATGGTACTCTTAAACGAAAAAGAGTTACTACTACT
>MFRJ01000032.1:0-2987 GCA_001784535.1 Candidatus Melainabacteria bacterium GWA2_34_9 | reverse complement strand
ATGACAAAAAAAGGAAAAGCATGGGTTTATAAAGATGACGTTGATACAGATGTTATCATTCCTGCAAGATATCTTAATACCACAGATGCCAAAGAATTAGCTGGACATTGTATGGAAGATATCGATGAAACCTTTGCTAAAAACGTTAAAGAAGGCGATATTATAATTGCCGGAGAAAATTTTGGATGTGGAAGTTCAAGAGAACACGCCCCAATCGCCATTCAAGCAAGCGGAGTTTCTGTAGTAATCGCAAAAAGTTTTGCAAGAATTTTCTTTAGAAACGCAATTAATATAGGACTTCCTATTTTAGAAAATGCAGATATAGCTAAAGAAACTGATCCCGGAGATGAAATTGAAGTGAATCTCGACAAGGGAGAAATCAAAAATTTAACAAAAAATAAAATTTACCAAACAAATCCCTTCCCAAAATCCATTCAGGAACTTATTGAAGTTGGCGGTTTGATTAATTATACACAGAAAAAGTTGAGAATTAAGTAAAAAGAGGCATAAATAATGGCAAATATTTATAAAATTGCAGTACTTTCAGGAGATGGAATAGGTCCTGATGTTATTGAGCAAGGAATAAAAACATTAAATGCAATTTCAGAAAAATTCGGTCATAAATTCGAATACAATTACGGATTAATTGGCGGCGCTGCAATTGACGAAACAGGAGGTCCGCTACCTGAAAAAACTCTCGAACTTGCAAAAAATTCTGATGCGGTTTTTCTTGGAGCTGTTGGCGACTGGAAATATGATACTCTTGACCCTGCAATCAGACCTGAAAAAGCACTTTTAGGTATCAGAAAAGCTCTCGGGCTTTTTGCAAATTTAAGACCGGCTGTAATGTATGATGAACTTGTTTCTTCATCTACCTTAAAAGAAGAATTTGTAAAAGGTGTAGACATCATGATAGTTAGAGAACTAACAGGTGATGTATATTTTGGCGAACCAAAAGGCATAGAAGAAAGAAACGGTCAAAAAGTCGGCTTTAATAACATGATTTACTGGGAATACGAAGTCGAAAGAATCGCTAAAATTGCTTTTGAAATAGCAATGAAAAGAAACAAAAAATTATGTTCTGTAGATAAAGCAAATGTTCTTGATGTTTCAAGACTATGGAGAGAAGTTGTTATAAGAGTTGCTAAAAACTATCCTGAAGTTGAACTTTCTCATATGTATGTTGATAATGCAGCTATGCAGTTAATCAGAAATCCAAAACAATTTGACGTTATGGTTACAGGAAATATCTTTGGCGACATACTTTCAGATGAAGCTTCAATGCTTATAGGTTCTTTAGGAATGCTTGCAAGTGCCAGCCTGACAGACAAAGGTCCTGCAATGTATGAACCATCACACGGAAGTGCTCCTGATTTAAAAGGTCAAGATAAAGTTAATCCGATTGCTACAATAATGTCCGTTGCAATGATGCTAAAATATAGTTTCAGTCTTGATAAAGAAGCAGACGCAGTAGAAAAAGCCGTAAAAGAAGTTCTTAAATCAGGATATAGAACTTTTGACATTATGAGCGAAGGACAAATATTAGTTGGAACTTCACAAATGGGCGACTTAATAGCTCAAAAAATTCTTACTTGTCATTGAGAGGAGGACTAAAAGTCCGACGTGGCAATCTAAATCTTGTTAATCCAAACAAAAAACCCGTTTAGGACTAAACGGGTTTTTTATTAAATGTTTTTATACTACTCAAAGAGAGATTCGAGAATACTGGCATTTTCACCAGCTAAACTATTTTCTCTGACTTTTGACTTATGAATATAAGTCCTCAACGCTTCACGAATCAATTCACTTCTTGATCTTTGCTCATTATCTGCAATGTGATCAATCATTGAAAGGAATTCATCGGGCATTGAAATAAGTACTCTTGCCATGAATAATCCTCCATTTTTTTAACCAGCTACATTTGGTTTTCTACTCTTGATATTCCATTTTAATCAGCTACAATTTTAAATTGAATATCTTTCTTACTTATATAAAAACGATTAATTATATAAAATTGCTATACTTTTGTATATAAACTCCAAATTTTACATTTCGTTACAAAAAACAAAATATATAATACTCAAAAACGCCTGTATATTGGAATTTATTCAATCGCTTTTTGAAAATTTATATTTAATTATATTAACTTATGTTAAGAAAACTCCGATTTTTTATATATAAAAGAATAATTATATATACCTATTACTGCATCGATAATCTTTGTTTAATACTTTTATCAACTGATAATAAAGCTTCATTTCCAACAAATTGCTCGAGCGCAACTCTGGTATTGAGAACTTTTTGACGTGCCTTGTACTGGTCAGAAATTGATTCTTTATAAAATACATCTGCTACAGCTTTTAGTTCAGATGATTTCTTGGGTATCGACTCATAATTGTTTTTTCTATTGTTTAAAACTTGATCAACATAATTTAGATCAGATAAAGCACCCATATAATCACAATATAAATTCACCAGTTTATTCTGAAGATTATCAGTTTCCTGTGCAAGCAATACCAAATCGGAGTCTGTTACTTTTGCAAGATGTGCATTTAATTCCGCATTATCGGAAGAAAGCATGGAATTAAGCATACCGCCGCCCAGAACAGCGCTCGTAGCAGCTATAGGATCACCGACTCCAACACCGATTATTGATGCCACACTTGTAAGCGGTGAAAGTATTTTTTTAACAGCAGCATTTTTTTCAACTTTTCCGTCAGGATTTGAAAGCTTTAAAATAGCAAATCTTATAGTTTCATTTCTTTCTACAGCTGCATTCCAGAGAATGTTTAAATCCGACAGCATGTTAGTTTTATCGTTTTTTAGTTCAGAACCTGCTTCTTGCGCCAATTCTTTTACGCTTTTATCTGAATAAAGACTTACATTTGTATTAGATATAGAAGGAAGAGTTTTTACAGGTGCTTCTTTAATCTCTGAAATTAAAATTTTTCCCAGCATAAGATTATTTAATGTATCACTTCCTGCAA
>MFRJ01000031.1:12573-33268 GCA_001784535.1 Candidatus Melainabacteria bacterium GWA2_34_9 | reverse complement strand
CAGTTATAGATTTCAATTATTAATACTAAAAAAAAGGGGCAATTTGCCCCTTTTTTAAATTAGTTTTTCTTATTCAGCCGAAACTGTTTTACTTAGACTTCTCGGGTTGTTTACGTCGTTTCCTAATAGTTCTGCCATCTTGTAAGTCAATAAATGCAGAACAACGGCAGAATATACAGGAGAAAATTCTTCATTAAATTCTGATATATTAAGATACTCGACAGAAAATTCTGAAAGTTTTGAATTTATGTAGGTATCCGATCTATCTTTTACGATAACAACATCAGCGTTTCTTTTTTTTATCAATTGCATTGTATTTCCGATAGAAAGCGTGTAATTTGCTTCATCATGTCCGTATTTTGTTATAATTGAAATAACAGGGGAGTTTTCGTCCAGCATAGCTAAATGTCCGTGAAGAAATTCACCTGTCGGATATCCGCTCGCGTTTACATAACAGGTTTCTTTGATTTTAAGAGAGCGTTCTTCCGCTAGACCAAAATTTTGCCCTCTTCCAAGAATGATTAAGCTCTTTTTGTCGTGAAGTTTTTGAGCAATTTTTTCAATTTCTTCAGTGTTTGAAATTAATTTTTCTATTTTTTCCGGCATCCGGTAAATTTTTTGTTTATAAGACTCTATTGCTTGGTTGCTCGCCATAAACGGCATTACGGGCGGGCAAAGTCCGCCCTCCAGCCTCTGCTCGCAATCCGCTTGTTCTCCAGAAATGGTGTTATTCTTTTCCGCCAAGTAAATTCCTATTATATAAAGACATACAAGCTGTGAAGCAAAAGATTTTGTTGCAGGAATGCTTGTTTCTTTTCCTGCGTATATAAACATAGCTGAATCCGCTGTTGTATGGATTGTTGAGGCTTCATTATTTGTTACTGCAAAAGTATATGCGCCTTTTGTTTTAGCAACTTGTAGTGCTGCAAGAACATCAGAAGTTTCTCCTGACTGAGAAACAAAGATTACAAGGTCATTGGAGGATAAAACAGGATTTCTCACTGAAAATTCGCTTGCATGCTCTACTGTTACAGGAATTTGTGCAACTGATTCAATGAAGTATCTGGTTATATTTCCGGCATTTCTTGAAGAGCCGCTTGCAATTATGTATATTTTTGAGATTTTTTCAAGATTTATATTAAGATTTTGGACAGGTTTTTCTGTTGGAAGATAGACTTCTGCCAGTTTTTTGAAAATCTCGGGTTCGTCCTTAATGTCACTCAGCATTTAAATCCCCTTTTCAACTTTAACATCGCAGTCCTTTTTATTAATAATAACAAATTTTTTGAAAAATTTGTTAAAAAAGGCAATTTTTTCGTGTTTCAGTTTTTTATATAAATAAGGATGCTATAAGGAAAAATAATTATGCAGAAAAAAACCGGCTTTTTTCAGGAAGTTTTTAAGTCCGATGCTTCAGCAGCTATTGAAGATTATAGGGATTTAAAGGAGAATATTGGTAACGCGGAATTTTCACTTTCTAATCGCAAAGCAGCTTATCAATATGCAGAAATCAGAGTTCGTTCAAAAAAATAATCAAGTAAATTTATACATTCATATCCCTTTTTGCAAAAGTAAATGCCATTATTGCAATTTCATTTCATTTGCAAATAAAAATGAACTTATAGAGTCTTATTTTGTTGCTTTGAAAAAAGAAATAGAATTTTATCTTACAAAATATCAAGATATAGAGCTGGAAACAATTTATATAGGCGGTGGAACTCCTTCTGTCGTCGATTTTGGCTTTTATAAAGATCTTTTTAATCTTTTATCAGGTTTGATTAATATTTCCCCAAAAGCTGAAATCACTATGGAAATCAATCCCGGTACTGTAGATCTGGATTATCTTAAAAATATCATGAATTTGGGCGTAAACAGGCTAAGTATCGGAGTTCAGAGCTTTGATGATAAAATACTTAAGTTTATAAACAGAATACATACTTCTGAAGAAGCGATAGAAACTGTAAAATTGGCTCAAAAAGCAGGTTTTGAAAATATAAGTATTGATTTGATTTATGGATTACCAGAACAAACATCAGATAGCTGGGAAAAAACTTTAAATATGGCTTTAACTCTGGGGATAAGCCATATTTCAACTTATGGTTTAAAAATCGAGGAAAATACAGAATTTTCCCGCCATCAGCCGAAAAATCTTCCTGATGACGAGCAGCAAAGTCAAATTTATCTAAAAACTATAGAAATTCTTGAAAATAAAGGGTTTAATCATTACGAAATAAGTAACTTCTCAAAAAAAGGAAAAGAGTCCCGACACAATCTTTGTTATTGGAAAAATCATGAATATTTCGGGTTTGGGTTAAGCGCGCATGGATATTTGAATGGAATAAGATATTCAAATACGGAAAATCTTGAAGAATATTTAAAAAATCCGACTAAAAGAGCTTTTGAAAATCTTGTTTCTTCTTCTGAAAGGCTTGAAGAAGCAATTTTCCTTGGATTAAGGCTCATCGAGGGTATCAACATAGAAGAATTTAAGAGTAATTACGGAATTGATATTCGTCAAAAATATTCTAAAATTATCGAAAAATATATTAATTATGGCTTTATGGCTTATGAAAATCATATGCGAAGCGGGAGCGTCTGCGGAAACGGTCAGTTTTCTTGCGAAGCAGGAGTGGAAAGCCTGAAAGATGGCTTTGCCGGCTTGGAAGGCTTAAACTCATTTTCGCAAAAAGCTCATTCTCATGCTTTAAAGCTTACAAATCATGGAATCCTATTAAGTAATTCTATTTTGTCAGATTTTTTAGCATAGTTTTAAGCAAGTAGTTTACATAAGTTAATAAATTAAAATATTAAAATATATACTTTCTGAATCTTATATACTTATTTAAATAATATTAAAAATATAAAAATATGTGATTTTTAATAAAAACCCATGATTGTTTTTATAGGAAAAGCAATTTTTGCAAGATTTATTTGTTTATATATACATAAGGGAAAAATATATGCTTAATATTTAAAATCAAAAATTCACCGGGAGAAGGGAACCAGGAGGAAGAACTATGGGTGATGTAAATTTAAACGAAACGAGGTATTACTGTACCCCATCAACTAAGCTTAAACAGACTAATCAAAGTTCGCCAATTCAGCAGCAATCAAAGTCTAAAGAAGTATTTGAAAATAATAATATACCGGAAGGTTATGACTTAGTTTTAGTCAAACGTAATGATAATGCAGAAAATGTTTCTAAAAATGAACCATCGGCTGATACAAATCAATCAGTAAATACGAATGTGAATGATAATCCAGCTTCAAACAATTTTTTAAATTTAACAATGCCTGAAAGTTTGGATATGTTCAATACGAGTGATATTGCTGTTATGGTAAATAACTTAAATAGGCAGCCCGCTCCTGCTTTAGGTGCGGCACAATCGGCTAATAATGCCGCTTCTGCACCGGTAAATAATATTTATGATATAGCTTTTCAAAAAGCTGTAGAGAAACTTACAAAAAAACTTGATGAAGGAAAAATAACAGAAAAAGAATTTATCTCACAATTAAAAGATATTAAAAAACAGATTAAAGAATCTGCATCACAAGAAGTTAAAGAGGATGAAGCTGATGTAGAAGAACAAAGAGATGAAAAACTGTCAGCCCCTCAAAAAGAAGCTATTAATGAATTTTTAAGCGGCAGTGATAATAAAACATTTATTAGAGATGATTTTCAAAAAGACCCTGAAATTTCAGGAGCTCAAACTGCATCTCAAAATATAGGAAAAATTGCCAGAAATATAAAAGTTTTAAATGATGGCACAACTGTAGAAATTACAGAAGATAAAGGCCAAAAAGGATTTTGGGGCACTGTTAAAAGAGTCTGTACTGCTTGGCAAACTAATAATATTTATACAGCGATAATAACAAGACCCGATGGCTCAAAGCAAACAATAAAGGCTAATAGTCCTGAAAATATTGATAAACAGGTTTATAAATCTATAGGAATTCTTAAATAAAATTTTTATAACTCCTCTACACCTCACATACCTCTTAATCAAAAGAGCCGGCATTGCCGACTCTTTTTTATTTTTATTTCAAGTTTGGTATTAGGTTTTTTGGAACTAATAATCCATTCCGCCCATACCGCCCATGCCAGGCATTCCGCCGCCCATACCTGATTTTTCTTCAGGTAAGTCAACAATTGCGGCTTCTGTTGTAAGAAGCATTGAAGCAATTGAAGCTGCATTTTGAAGAGCGCTTCTTGTTACTTTTGCAGGGTCAACGATACCGGCTTGAACCATATCTACATACTTATCGTTTTGAGCGTCATAGCCCATGTCTCCGCCGAGTTCTCTTACTTTTTCAGCAATAACTTCGCCACGAGCGCCTGCATTACAAGCAATTTGTTTTAATGGAGCATCAAGTGCTCTCATAAGGATTTCGGCGCCGGTTCTTTCATCCTGTGTATATTCTGCAGCACTTGCTAATCTGTCAGAAAGAACTTTTTGAACTTTAATAAGTGTAACTCCGCCGCCTGCAACAATACCTTCTTCGATAGCAGCTCTTGTAGCGTTAAGAGCGTCTTCGATTCTAAGTTTTTTGTCTTTAAGTTCGGTTTCTGTAGCAGCGCCTACTTCGATTACAGCAACTCCGCCTGCTAATTTAGCAAGTCTTTCCTGTAATTTTTCTTTATCGTATTCACTGTCAGATTGTTCAATTTGGCGTTTAATAAGTTTTACTCTGTCAGCAACAGTTTGTTTTGTTTCATCACCAACAACGATAGTTGTTTTATCTTTTGAAACGGTAACTCTTCTAGCTTTACCCATCATTTGAACAGTTACGTTTTCTAATTTAAGTCCTAATTCTTCTGTGAAGAGTTCGCCGCCTGTTAAAATAGCGATATCCTGAAGCATTTCTTTTCTTCTGTCGCCAAATCCGGGAGCTTTTACTGCAACTGCTCTTAATACTTTTCTCATTGTATTAACAACTAAAGTTGCAAGAGCTTCCCCTTCAACGTCTTCAGCTATGATTAAAATGCCTCTGCCTTCTCTGGCAACCTGTTCAAGAACAGGAACGAGATCAGCAACGATATTGATTTTTTTGTTTACGCAAAGTACAAACACATCATCAAGAACTGCTTCCATTCTTTCAGCGTCAGTTACGAAATAAGGACTGATATAGCCTTTGTCAAACTGCATACCTTCTACAACTTTAAGCTCTGTTCCTGTGGTTTTTGATTCTTCAACAGTAATAACGCCTTCGTTACCTACTTTATCCATTGCTTCAGCAATTAATCCGCCGATAAAATCATCGTTACCTGCTGAAATTGTAGCAACCTGAGCGATTGATTCTTTTGATTCAATTTTTTTAGCGTTTTTCTTAATTTCTTCAACTGCAATAGTAACAGCTTTATCAATTCCTCTTTTAATTCCGATTGGGTTTGCGCCTGCTGTTACGTTTTTTAAGCCTTCTTTAACAATTGATTGGGCTAATACAGCAGCGGTTGTTGTGCCGTCGCCTGCTACATCGTTTGTTTTGCTGGAAACTTCTTTTACCAGTTGAGCTCCTAAGTTTTCGAGATTATCAGGAAGTTCAATTTCTTTTGCGATTGTCACGCCATCGTTTACGATTTGTGGCGCGCCGAATTTTTTATCTATTACAACATTACGACCTTTAGGTCCTAATGTAACTTTTACTGCGTCAGCAACAGCATCAACGCCAACAACTAAAGCTTTGCGGGCATCTTCATTAAATGCTATTCTCTTTGCCATTTTATAACTCCTTTTTTTTACTATTTTCTTTTACTATTTTCCACTTTTTTATTGTCACCCTGAACTCGTTTCAGGGTCTATCCATTTTGGGATTAAAGCAATAATTCATCATTGGATAGATGCTGAACTTGATTCAGCATGACAAAAAGGGGACTACTCAATAATTCCTAAGATATCTCTGATTGAAAGAATTTTGTATTCTGTTCCTTCAAATTTAATATCAGATCCGCCGTATTTAGCGAAAAGAACTGTTTCTCCAACTTTAACGTCCATTGGCTCTTTATTGCCGTTATCGAGGGTTCTTCCCGTTCCTACAGCTACAACTTCGCCTTTTTGCGGTTTTTCTCTAGCTGAATCCGGAAGAATAATTCCTCCAAGAGTTGTTTGTGTTTCTTCAAGAACTTTAATTAGTATCTTGTCGCCAAGCGGTCTAATTTTTAATTCACTAGCCATTTTTAAATTCCTCCATTATAAAACTATAGTTACTTTTTCTATTTAGCTTAACTATGATACATAAAACATGATTTTTATAATACATGTATAAATTTTCTAACTAAAAGTTTAAAAAATTTATAAGCATGAATTTTACACAAAAAATTTTGCTACCTCAAAAATCTTAATGAAAAATTAATGTTTTAAAAATTTATGTAACATTTTGTAATTACAAAGATAAATTTTAAGCAATTTTTTTTCTTCACTATCTTTTTAATTACAGGAAAAGAAATATAGGAAAAATTATGTACTCTTGTAATTTGACTAATTATAATAATAATCTTTCTTTTGGTAAAAGAGAAAAATTACCAATATATGTTATGGAAAAAGTTTCTAACTCTTTTATGAACGAAGTTCATACAGGTGTAAAAGAATATCCTATTGCACTATTTTCGAAAATACAGAAAACTGGTCTTGATCAAATAAGACTTGCATCTAAAGCTTCTAATTCTGTTCCTGATATTCCTGAATTACAAAATATATTTAAAAATGAATTGGTTCCTGGAAGTAGAAATACACATGATGAAATAGCTAATGGAGAGGCTGTTATAGGAACTTCGAAGGACGGTAAAAAATATAATTTTCTGGGTCTTTTCGAATCTCCTCTTTGTTTAAGTATCAAAGCAAATAAAGGCAGTGTAGGACATGAATTAACTCATAAAGCTGATTCGCTATTAAAAAGTATAATTGGAATAGATATTTCCAGCATAAAAGGATTTAAGGCTGTGGTAAGTATGGACTTATGCAAACTTTCTGAAAGAAAGAATCTTTATCCCCAAATATATAACCAATATAATAACAAATATAATCCGAAAATGATTGACTATATAATGCAAAAAAGTACTCCTGAAAATTTAAATGAGGCAGGATTAAGAGAAATTTTTGCCGAATGTGGTGCATCATTAACTACTGGCAGTCAAAATGAAAATCATATAAAAGTAAAATCAGAGTTCATGAAAACATTTTTCCCTAAATCATATGAATATGTTCAAAAATATTTGTATTTGATGGGGATGAGATAATTTAGTTTAACTATTTTTTTGAAACAAACTTGTTGTCTTTTATATAAAACCGCCATGGGTAATCGGCAGCAAGTTTTATACCTATACGCGTGGTTGTGATGATTTGTTTCTTCGGAACAATTATGCCTTCTTCTATCCAGAGGTCTGAATTTTCGGAAGTAATGTCAGTTTCATTAAATTCTTTTGTAATATTCAAAGATTTACATAGTTTTCCGGGACCGTTTGTGTTTTCCGTAGGGGGAATAGGTTCCAACGCTCTGATTAAAACTGCACCTGCCTTGTCATATTCTTCTGTGACAATGTTCATGCAGTGATACATTCCATAAATAAAATACACATAAGCAATACCGGGTTGTTTGAAAAGCGTTATCGCACGCGGGGTTTTGCCTTTAAAAGCATGACATGCCGGATCATCTTGTTTATACGCTTCAACTTCGACAATTATGCCGCTTAAGACTTCATTTCCGATGCGTCTGTTTAATTTGCAGCCGAGAATATCTTTTGCAACTTCGATAGTATTTCTGTTATAAAAATCCTGAGAAATTATGCCCATTTAGTCTACTTTCTGCGGATGTAAGGATAAGAATGGTTTGTTATGTTAATTATAAACCAAGAATAAGCTGTCATTGCGAGGAGGGCTGAAAGCCTGACGTGGCAATCTATTAAGGTTAGAATTTTAAAGCCTTAATTGTTAGTTGGATAGATCTCACGTCGTCGCTATGCTGCTCCTCATGATGACAATACAAAGAATAAAGAGGGGTGCAGCCCTTTTTATAGACAAAATAAGTACCTTATAAAAAGGAGTAAGCTATGCAATTTTATGTAAAAGACATAATGTCCACAGAATTAATAACAATAAAGGAAAACACCCAGATAAGGGACGTAATTAAAATATTTGTAAATAATGATGTATCAGGACTGCCTGTACTTGATCAAGACGGCTATCTTGCCGGAGTTGTAAGTTCTACAGATGTGCTTAAACAGGAAAGTTCGCATAGTTTTTATAATACAACTATGGCTAAAAACTATGAACTCGAGCTTTTGGAAGATGTAAAGTTTTTTGATCAGCCTGTTTCTTCGATTATGTCAGAAGATTTATACACGGTAGAGCCTGATGCAACTATTGCGAAAATGGCAAAAATTATGTATGAAAAGAAAATTCATCGTCTGCTTGTAACTGAATATGACAAGCTTGTGGGAATTGTAACTACTTTTGACCTGTTAAAACTTCTTGCAACAAGTGATGAATCTGTAGTTGTATAAATATAGACAAAGTGGTTGAAAAAAGCTTGATAAATTGATTTTAAAGCATACATAAAATATACTTAAACTTGTTAAATTTAATAAATTAACAGGAGTTATTTTATGATTCTTTGCAGTACTTGTCATTCAGGATGTTGTCGCAGGTATCCCGTTGATTTGACAGGTTTTGATATTATAAATATTGTAAGAAATATGATGTTAAATGTTTCTGTTTTTCTCGAGCTTGTGCCTGTTCCCAGTGAAAATATAGAAGAGAAATTAAAAAGTTATGCATTATTTAAGTTTAAAGGCAGTGATAATTATCATAGATTATGCTTAAAGCGTGTTAAAAGTCATTTATTTCCGGATACTTATAAATGTGTCTTTCTTCAGGAGTGGCCGTGCGAAGGTTCTACAAATAATGTTGCCGGAAGATGCGGCATTTATAAGTTCAGACCGTATATTTGTCAGGCTTATCCTACATCATTTGACCAGAAAGGTTTGTTCGCCTATATATATGATCCGGCATTAAAGGATAAAAATTACCCCAGTGATCATCCGGCCTATAAAGTTTGTCCTGAAACCCTGACGATGGAAAATTTTGGGAAATATATGTCTGATTATAAAAAAAATCAAACTTTAGCTATATTTAAGTTTGAAAAAGATTTTTTCAAAGAAGTTGCAGTTCAATGGAATACAACTTTTCAGGGCTCTTTTGATGAATTTTTATTAAATCTTCAAAGAGTCTATGACAATAGAATACAAGGACCTATAGCTCCAAATAATACAAATATAAATGATATCGTAAAATAATGCGGGGGGTTATTCTTTAACAGCACCCTGTGTAGTACCTTCGATAAAGTATCTTTGAAGTCCCAAAAAGAATACAAGGATAGGAATTGTTGCTATTATTGCACCTGCTGAAATATAACGCCAATTTGCACTGAATACACCTTGCAAGTCATTTATTCCGACAGGCAGTGTATACATTTCCCGTCTTGTTAGCACAATACTGGGCCAGAGAAATTCGCTCCAAGCTCCGACAAATGTGAATATCGCAAGTGTCGCAAGCGCAGGTTTTACTAACGGCATAAATATTTTTAGCCAGATGTCATAAGTGTTGCATCCGTCAATAATTGCGGCTTCTTCAAGTTCTTTTGGGATTCCCAGAAAAGCCTGACGCATTAGAAAAATTCCGAAAGCATTTACTGCAAAAGGCAAAATCAGTCCTGCAAATCCAGCAAAATCAGAAGCAGAGTCAACAAGATTGAGTTTTAATACCATTAAATAAATAGGTATCATAATTACCTGAAAAGGAACCATAATTGTTGCAAGTACAGCATAAAAAACCATGTTTTTTCCTTTAAAACGCATTCTGGCAAGAGGATATGCGGCAAGTGCCGAAAGCAAAAGATTAAGGAAAACAGTAATTCCTGAAACAATAAAACTGTTTATTATATATCCCATAAAAGGAATTTGCTTCCAGACTCCTGTAAAGTTTTCAAATGTGAAGTGCTGCGGAATCAAAATTGGTGGATAAGCAAAAATATTTTCATTCGGCGATTTTAAAGCAGTGGACAATAGCCACAGAAAAGGACCTATAGATATTATCGCAAGGATTATAAGTACTATATAAGCTAAGATTTTTTTAAGATTCAAGGGTTTTTCTCCTTAAGCTATCGGTTGTTTATTTTGTTCAAAAAACTTAACATTAATAATCGACATTATCATTACTATGACAAGAAGCACCACGCCTGCAGCCGAAGCATAGCCCATATCAAGGTTTTCAAAAGCTCTTTGATATATATAATAAACTATTGTTTTGCTTGCGTTGAGGGGACCACCTTGCGTCATTACATAGATTTCCACAAAAACTTTCATCGCGGAAATTGAGCTTATAACGCTTACAAGTGTTATGGTAGGCATTAAATGAGGAACAGTAACCGCTAAATGCTTCTGTAAAACATTTGCGCCGTCAATATCAGAAGCTTCATAAAGGTCTTTTGGGACAGAAGTCAACGCGGCAAGATAAATTACCATATAATACCCCAGACCTTTCCATATAGTCACTGCCATTACAGAATATAAAGCAAACCTTGGATCAGTAAGCCAGCCTATTTTGGAAATATCAAATAGTTTTTCGAGCATATAGTTAAGAATTCCGCTGTCCGCATAAATCCATTTCCAGGCAATCCCCGCAACTACTATAGAAACTATTACAGGAATATAAATCATTACCCTGAATATTTTTATCCCTCTTAGTTTTTGGTTTACAAGAATAGCAATTACGAGCGACAGAACAACAAGCAAAGGAACAACGCCTATAAGGTATATAAACGTATTCGCCAGTGTTTTCCAGAATACAGGAGCGTGAAAAAGATTTATATAATTTTCCAGTCCTACCCACTGCGGATTATAGATGTCATTTCTGTAGCTTTGAAAGCTCAGCAAAAAACTTTCCAAAAACGGGACAAAAAAGAACAGGACTAATATAACCGCTGCCGGTGCTAAAAACAGATATGGTGTGAATTGTTTTGAGTATTTATACAAATTTTTTCTCCTGAGATAAAAGATAATAATTCAAATCTTTATTATACCAATTGTAAACATTTTTTATAAAATATACAAAATAAATTAATTTTATACCTTCCTGTGTTTTAATATATAAAAGAACTAATACTTAGAATTGTTGACTAGTATCTAAATGAGTTAAACAACTTGGGGATGAATATGGCAGTAAACAGTAGCACAGAAGAGACGGCAAAGCAGTTAGACCAGCTTTTAGGTCAGAGTATAAAAAAGACATATACGACAAGTCAGCATGGTTCTAATTCAGATATACAAACTTTAACAATTGAAACAATGAAGCCTAATTTTATGATGAGAAATAATTGTTTCATCAGAAAAGGTGTTCCTGAATCTCATAGAAGAGTAGCGGACAGTTTCATGATAATTAAAAAAGTCTTTGGATATCCTGTTGTGCAGTCAAAAATCATTGATGAAGAAAAAGCTTTACTTGTTAAATATGATTTTAATCCTCTAGAATTAAGTACAACAAAGCAAATTGAAGATGAACTTGTTTTTCTTAAAAGATGGAGCTATTCCAGAAACAGAGAACTTCAGGATGCAGCCGATCAAATTATTCAAATAAGAGCAAAAGAGCTTAAATATCTCATAGCTACACGATATGTAAATACAAATAAAAATTATAACGGCTATCAGGTATTAGAAAAGTACTTTGAAGAAATTTCAAAATATTTTAGACAGGGGTGAGCAATCACCTCTTTTTTTATTGAGAAAGCCAGGATCTATAGTAACAGGGTGGATTTGGACACTTATCTGCATCTAAATCAGTATAATCATTGTCATAAACTATTTTGTCAGGGACACCTGAAGTGTTTACATCATTACCGACAATCGTATAAAAAATAAATCTGTCCTTTCCGAATTGATTAGGTGTTTTAAGTCCGTTAGTGTCAACAACAAACCATCCCAAATAATAAGCTTCGCACCACGAGCGTCCTGAAGAATCAACAAAACAGCGGTCGTTTTGAAAATTGGGGTGTCCTGAAATTACAGAGGATGTTTCGTTTGCTGCCCAGCACTCAGGATTATTAGCGGAATTACATTGTTTTAGAATGTTAAATTTATTCATAAACTGTGTGAAATTATCATAATTTGCCTGTTCTGAACCCCATCCTTGTCTTGAAGTTAGAACATTTTCACTATATAGTTGACTCCAAGCTTGTGAAGTGTCGGCATAAGCTCTTTGGTATAGGGGTTTCCAGTTTTGAGAATCGTCAGTATAGGTGTTTTGGTATACAGGTTTATTTGAGATAGATACATTTTGAACAGGTTTGTTTTGAGAATCATTTGATTTATTAACTATCGCCGGAATCATCAAAGCAGAAAGAATTGCTAGCATTAGAATGCCTAATAAAAATTCAACAATGCCCAGACCTTTTTTAGCTTTTATTATAAATTCTTTGTCTTTTTGTTTATGCATTTTTGACCTGAAAATAAAGTAATATAAATCATTATAAAGTATTTTTACAGAAAAATTAATGTAAAATTTTTGTTAATCGAAGTTATTTTCAATACTATGGACTTAATTTTTTTTATAGTATATTTAGTTAAAGTAAAATTATAATAAAACTTTGAATATATAAGGAGAAAAAAATGTCATTATTGAATGCAAAGAAAAGGGATACAGCATTAAATCCAAGACAAGTAAGAGCAGAAGGACTTGTTCCTGCTACTATTTATGGTGGTGGCATGGATTCAGTTTCTATCCAGATGGATGTTAAAGAATTTATTACTGCTTACAGAAAAGATAAAAATGCTATTTTTGAATTAAAACTAGAAAAAGAAGCATATAAAGCTGTTGTAAAAAAAGTACAAATTGACCCTGTTAGCGATAAAGTTCTTAACGTTGAATTTCAGAGAATTCAAATAGATCAAAAAGTAAAAATGGTTATTCCTATTGAAACTTTTGGTGATTCTGCAGCAATGAAAGCAGGCGGAGTCTTAGTATCAAATATTTCTGAAGTTGAAGTAGAATGTTTGCCTTCTAATATTCCTTCAACAATTAAAGTTGATATTTCAAAATTAGAAAATTATGAAGATTCATTAACTATTGAGCAGATAGAATTTCCTGAAGGGGTTCAGCCTCTCGGAAACCTGGAAACTATTGCTGTAAAGGTGGCTGCACCAAAAGCTTCTAAGTAGATTGGATTCAATAGAATAAGAAAAAGCGAGGCTACATGCCTCGCTTTTTACAGTCCTTTTTTTCTTAATTCCAGTTCATAAAGAAAAATTTCTTTAAGAATTTTATCTTGTAATTTTTCTTCAAGATTATTAAAAGTAAAAGCATTTTTGTACATTTCTTTTCCGTTAGCAAAAAAAGTTCTGGAATAAACGTGCTGTAATGAAATTTCAATAGGTTTTTCGGCAGGATTGGAGAGATAAATAATACCAATTATCTTTGAATGCTTTTCCAGCGGCTTCTCTGAAACATAACAAAATCCGGATCCGCTTATGTCCAGAGTATTTATTTCTTGAACTCTAACATCTGTTTCTTCTGATTCAGGAATGAGTTCAAGCCTTCCAGATGGGCAAAGCCCCTCTTCAGGCTTTTCACTCCCGCTTCGCACAGAAAAAATAACAAGTTCGGCTTTCAGCTTGAGAGGTACTCTTACATATTCTCTTTGCTGAACAAATTTAACATCAGAAGGATAAGAAATTTTAAGTCCCGGAATTCTTGAATTATCCCTGCCGAGTATTTGGCAATCTCCTGAATAAACTCCCGCTTTTTCTTTAAAGTTTACGGTGACCCAGCTTTCAACAGGAATATTATATTCACTTCCTTTATAAAATAAAAAATCTATAAGAATATAATCAGATTCAACACTTTTAACATAGCTTCTGAATTTGTTGTCATTATAATCAACATCAATTTTGCCAAGTTCTTTAATAAAGCCAAACATTTAATTTAAATAATCCCTTTTATTCAAATAATTCTTGAATTTTTACTTTAATTTCGCGCTGATCCATTTCGTTAGTCTGATTATTTAAATCCATAGCTACTTGAAAAAGTCTTGCGGCTTCTATTTTATCGCCTTTAATCGCCATTGCCCTGCCCAAATTGTAACTCGCAAGCGCATATTGAGTATTACTTTCCATTGCTTTCTTTAGATTGTCAATTGCTTCTTGAATATAACCCAAGTCATCAAGATAAATTACGCCTAAATTGTTATAAGCTATATCATAATTAGGGTCTAATTTAATTGCCTTTTCGTATTCCTTGACTGCTTCTTCAATCACGCCTTTGCCCCATAGCAAAAATCCTAAATTGCAATGAATTCTGGCGTTGTTTGGATCAACTTCAAGCGCCATTCTGTAGGTAGCAAGAGCGTTAGCGTAATCACCCTTGTCGTAAAAAGCACTTCCCAGACTTATATAAATATCCACGTCAGTCGGATTTAAAAGAGAAGCACTTTGATATGCGCTTATTGCCGCATCAAAATTTTCTTTTGATTCGTGGAAAATATATCCGAGTGTTTGCGCAATGATGCTTGTCCAGTTTTTATTAGGGTTAAGAGAGATGGCTGTTTGATAATATGATACTGCTGATTTAATATCGCCTTTTAAATAATAAATATTGGCTAAATTGCTGTGATATATCGCATCATTAGGATTCATTTCTATTAATTTGCCATAAGTTTCAATAGCGCTGTCATAATTTCCCTGTTCTTCATAGATAGAGCAAAGGAGTTTATGCGCTGTAATATGTGTAGGATCAAGCCATATTGCCATTTTGTATTCATTTATGGCATCATCAAGTCGTGCTATTTGTCTGTAAGCATTTCCAAGATGCAGGTATAAAAGCAGAAAGCCCGGAGCTTTTTCAATGGTTTCGATATAAAGGTCTATAGCCTGATAAACGCTTCTTGTTTTTTCAAGATAATACCCCTGGAAAAAAATAGGGAAAAATTTTAAATAAGAAAGTTTTGTAAAAATTTCTTGTTGGGCTTTTTCATCAAAAGCAATTTTAAATATTGATAAAAACAAATTTTTGACGATATTTAAAGTGTTTTTGTCTGCTTTATCTTCGCGTGTTTTTAGTAGTTTAAATAAAAGGTAGTGAGCGCGTGAATTTTTAAGCCCACCGCTTTGTACGGCTTTTTCAAGATAAGAGATGGCTTCTGTAATTCTGTCTCTTTTTGAAAAGATTTTTGCAGTCATATAATAAGCATCTGAATGGTTTTTATCGTATTCAATGCTTATGGCAAAATGATTTAATGCTTTTTCTTGTTCTCCTTTATAATAATAAGCACAGCCAAGCTTATAGTGAATCTCAGCCGAATTTAAATTTGATTCCAGCGCCCGCTGGTATTCTAAAATCGCGTCATCTAAAAATTGTTTGGGTTGATAAATATCAAGATGTTTTTCAAGATATAAATCCCCCAGTCTTATATGAAGATCAGCGTTTGTAGGGTCGTTTTGCAGCGCAGACTGGCACATTTCTATTGCCTTTGAAATGTTGCCGCCTTTTTGCATTTTTTCTATTTTATTTTTTATTTTTTCGACCGTTACTGTTTCATTCATTCTGATTTCTCATTTTTGATCTGTTTTATTTATTATAACTGATTGTATATAATTATGCCTTATTTAACCTAATTTTAAACTATCTTTGTAAAAAAAATTTAAAATAAGTTTTTTATTTACCCTGTTAATTTTTTTAATTTTAAATTTCTAACTTCTTCTTCAAAGCATTTTTTTATAATTCTGTTTCTGTCTGTTTCGCTTATATCAACAAATTTTATTACTGATACTACTAATTTACCTTGTAAAAGTGAATAAAGGATTATTCCTTTGCCTTTTGCTATTGTTCCATCCGGCATGTAAAGAGTGAAATCCCAAAGATCATTTGTTTTTAGTTCGTCTTTAAGTAAAAATCTGACTCCGCCGCCGCCTATATTGATGGTTTTTGTCTCAAGTTCTATTCCATCTTTTATGGCATCTTTTGATAAAACAAATCTCAGGTTAAAAGGAGCTCTTATATAATCTCTTCTTTGAGTGCGTTTTTTTTCATCAGGAAATTCTATAATAAAATCATGTTCAAGCGGTGAATTTATTACAATTGAGTCAAAGGCATAAATGCCTGAATCGGTATAAACGATAGCTTCCAGTTCTTTGCCTTCAGGCAGGCTTTTTTTTAGATGAGGGCAATCGTCTGGAAAAACAAGTGCTACTCTATCTTCTTCAAACCATTTAACAACGCATGTGATTGACTCAGAGCGCAGCGAAGATATATTAAACTTTAAACGTATTTTTTGACCGGCTTCAAGTTCGTTCATAAAAATAATTTACCTGTGCGATACCTAAATAACTAAGAATCATTATATTAATTATATTATGAAAATTAACCATCTAATCCCTGTAAATTTATTTAAGTCAGATTCCGTCAGCCGAAAAGCTGAAACTCACAGCGTGGATTTTAAGCAGGATGCTCAAATTGATATAGCCCCAAAGGATATAGAAAGTATTCTGCAATGGGAAAAAAATGAAAAAATTCCTGAAAAAAAGCAGCCAAAATGGAATTTGGAAAAAATCCCTCTTAAATTTTATATAAATAAAGATATTTATACAGAAAAATTAATGCCGGAATTTACTAAATCAGTAGAAAATTCTTTTCAAACCTGGTCAAGAGCTTCTCACGGGTTAATCAGGTTTGAAAAAAGTTTATCCCCTGATAATGCTGATATATTAGTTCGATGGTCTAATGAAACACTTTCCGGCAGAAATTATGAAGCCGGTCATAATGATTTAAAAGTAAATAACAACAGGATTCAAAAAGCTGAAATTACCCTGATAGTTTTTCCTGTAATTGATATGAATCTTTCATCGGAAAATAGAGTGGACAGAGTTAGACGCACGGCTCTTCACGAAATCGGTCATTCTTTAGGATTGAATCACAGTAGTAATTCCAAAGACATTATGTTCCACAGGGGAATCTATAATCAGAATTTAAGCAATATAGATACAAAAAGGCTTAATGAGCTTTATAAAACAAGAGATCTTGATGTAATTACTTAGAGCCTATCTGGTTAAAACACCAGATTGTCATTGCGAGCGAAGCAATCTAAAACCAGTCATTATTTTTTGGATTGCCACGGGCTAAAGCCCTCGCAATGACAGTTTCAGAAAGAAAGAAATTTTAATCGGATAGCTTCTTAAACAGGAATTAGTTTTCCTGATGCATTTATTATCATGCTTAGTATTGAAAACAATATGGAGCCGAGAAGTGCAGGAACAAACCCGCCTACGTGGAATCCATGAACAAAATAAGCTGATAAGGCAAATAAACCGGCATTTATTACAAGAGTGAACAGTCCTAGAGTAAGAAGGTTTATCGGTAAAGCAAGCAGGCTTATAATAGGTTTAATAAGCATATTTACAAGCCCAATTATAATAACAGCAAAAAGAGCTGTTTTAAAACCTGTAATTTGTATTCCCGGAACTATTTTTGCTATTAAAATAAGCGCCAAAGCGAATAATATCCATTTAATAATTGCTCTTATCATTTTTTCTTCCTTATTTAATTACACTAATTACATTTATATTAAATTAAAATAAATTATCTAAAAATACAATTGCGCTTTTGTATAATGATAAAAATTCTCGGGGTTTTTATACTGGTTATTTATATTAACTTTGCTTTTTACAAATTCAATCCGGGTAAACAAATAAAGGAGAAAAATTATGATTACAGCAGAAATTTCTGTAGTACCTATAGGTACACATTCGACCAGTGTCAGTAAATTTATCGCGGAAGCCGAAAAAATTCTTAAAAATTTTCCTGATGTAAAAAATAAGCTTACCGCTATGGGAACAGAACTCGAATGTAAAGATACTAATGAGCTTTTTGAAGTGCTTAAGGAAATGCATCTTGCTCCGTTTAATATGGAAGCCCAAAGAGTTTATACTGTCATTAAAATTGATGACAGGCATGACAAAGAAGCTTCTATGGAAGAAAAAATCGAGTCAGTATTGCAGAAAGTTTAATTAATATAATCCTTCAAGTAAGACCAATCTGCCTAAAGGAACAACATCACAATAAAAATCCAATGAATCCAGAAAACATTTATTCAGGCAAAATCCGCCTGAAAGGTATATTTTTTTTGGTCGACCTGAAAAATTCCACGTATTATGAGCTAATCCGTTAATGTATTTTGCAATGGCAATGTCAGAAGAAACATTAGAGGCTATGTCGTCCATGATTTTTTCCATAGAAAAAACCCCACAGGTTACAGGGATTTTTTCTTCCTGTGGTGTAATGTTTGAAACATCAACATTGTAAAATTTGATCAGCATTTCCAGTGTTGCGCCTGTGGCACTTCCGCAATTACTGTTCCAGTCAAGGTCTTTGTACTTTCCTTCAATAAATCTTACCCATTTAGTGTCTCTGCTGCCTATGTCAACAATAGTTGCATCCTGTAATTCTTCGTCACTAATAAGTTTTTTTGCTCCATAAGCAAAGCAAAGCATTTCGTTCTGGTAAATACCTTTCTCATTAATGCGTTTTTTGACCATATGACCGGTTGCTGCATCGTATTTCACTTTAAGCGAACCGCAAAATTTTGATGGAAAAAGTAAGACTCGTCCTGTTATCGGATTATTGTCTTTATCTAGTAAAGTTTTATTTTCTTCCTTGTAAATATAATTGTCTATATTTTTTATTCTGTTCAAAGGACTTTTTATGAGGTCTTTTTCATCCTCATAAATTTCTAAAACTTTACTCCAGCTTGTTCCTGCATCTATGTATAATTTTGTCATAAAATTAGCCTAAGTGTATAAATGCTTCAATTTTTGCCTTTACTGAGCTTGAAGCTTTGTCATCTACATCAACGTAAATTCCGTTGTATTTTTTTGCCAGATATTTTGCTAATTGCATTTTGGAACAAAAAGTTTGAGCAAAAAATACTGTTGGGATATTTTCATCAACAAACATTTCTAAATCAATGTCTGCCGGTCTTCCTGCTTCAACACATCTTATCCATCCGTAAACATGCGTTGTGTCAGGAAATAGTTCAAGAATACTAAAATCATTTGGAGGAACTCCCCAGAACCCATACTCAGGAGTTATCGCCTCAAAGTCAGTCTCTTGTTTTTCTATGAGATTCTCCATAATGGTAACAACTTTTTTCTTTAAATGCAAATTACTTTTTGATATAGGGGTATCATAATTTTTACAACTTACGTTATATTTTGTTTGGACTATATTTAATCCTAAATCCTGAAGAATTTTTGCGGCAATTCTGCCGGCATCGCATTTTTCTTCGCCAACCGCTGCAACTATTATTTCAAGATTTTCTTTTAAGGCAAGGGCATTATCAATTATATTTTTTATAATACGGCAATATGCATTGGGAAGTATATTTGAAGAAGGCATTTTGTAGTTTATATCGAGGTCAATAATTTCATGCAGGGGATATTTTTTCCGTATTTGCAGGAAAATTTCAGGATCAGGATAACCCCATATTCCTATAGCTTTTTGATTCTTCGATTTTATATTTTTTGCTTTATTCATTTAAAAACTCAAATATTAATTTTTTCTTAATTTTTTAAGATTTAAATCTTCCAACTGATATAAATATACTATAAGGATAGATTTCCTTAAAATTTTGTATGTAAAAATTTTTCATACTAAAATTAGAGAGAATAATAATTAAAGGAATTAGAAAAAAATACAAGAGGAGCTAATAGAAGATGGGAAAAACGATAGGAATAGATTTAGGAACAACAAACTCTGTTGTGGCAGTTATGGAAGGCGGAAAACCTACCGTAATAGCAAACGCTGAAGGAAGCAGAACAACTCCTTCCATAGTGGGTTTTTCAAAAACAGGTGAAAGATTAGTCGGTCAATTAGCTAAAAGACAAGCTATACTTAATCCTGACAGAACTATTGCAAGTATTAAACGTGAAATGGGCACGGATCATAAAGTTACTATCGACGGTAAGGCTTATTCTCCACAAGAAATAAGCGCAATGATTCTTAGAAAACTTGCTGATGATGCTTCAAAATATCTTGGCGAAAAGATAACTTCCGCGGTTATTACAGTTCCTGCATATTTTAATGACAGCCAAAGGCAAGCTACAAAAGACGCAGGAAAAATTGCGGGTCTTGACGTTCTTAGAATTGTTAACGAACCGACAGCTGCTTCGCTTGCTTACGGTTTAGACAAAAAAGCTAACGAAAAAGTTCTTGTATTTGACCTTGGCGGTGGTACTTTTGACGTAAGTATTCTTGAAGTTGGTGAAGGCGTTTTTGAAGTTCTTTCAACAAGCGGTGACACAAGACTTGGTGGAGACGATTTTGACGAAAAAGTAATGAATTACCTTTCTGATGAGTTCAAAAAAGTTGAAGGTATTGACCTAAGAAACGATAAACAGGCTATGCAAAGACTTAAAGAAGCCGCAGAAAAAGCTAAATGTGAATTATCAACAGTAATTGAAACAAATATAAACCTACCGTTCATTACAGCAGATGCAAACGGTCCTAAGCATTTGGATTTAACTTTAACAAGAGCTAAATTTGAAGATTTATGCCATGATTTGCTTGAAAGATGCAAAAAACCTGTTCAGCAGGCAATTGATGACGCTAAATTAAGCGCATCACAGCTTGATGAAGTTGTATTAGTTGGTGGTTCAACAAGA
>MFRJ01000031.1:9398-12408 GCA_001784535.1 Candidatus Melainabacteria bacterium GWA2_34_9 | reverse complement strand
ATTGAAACACTTGGTGGTGTTATGACACCTTTGGTTCCTAGAAATACAACAATTCCTGTAAGTAAAAGTCAGGTGTTCTCAACGGCTGACGATAATCAAACAGCAGTTGACGTTCATGTACTTCAGGGCGAAAGACCTATGGGTAGAGATAATAAATCCCTCGGTATGTTCAGGCTTGATGGTATTCCACCAGCTCCAAGAGGACTTCCGCAGGTTGAAGTAACTTTTGATATTGACGCTAACGGTATTGTGAACGTAAGCGCAAAAGATAAAGCTACAAATAAAGAACAAAAAATCACCATTACTAATACTTCTAACCTTAACAAGGATGAAGTTGAAAAAATGGTTAGAGATGCTGAAGCTCACGCTGAAGAAGATAAACAAAGAAAAGAAGAAGTTGAAGTTAGAAATAACGCGAACAGTTTAGTTCATGCAGCTGATAGACTCGTTAAAGACCTTGATGGAAAAATTTCCGAAGAAAACAAAACCAAACTCAAGGAACAAAGAGACGAACTTGAAAAAGAGCTTGCGTTAGAAACTACTCCTTTAGAGCAAATCAAAACTTTGCAGGATAAACTTCAGGAGACAATTTTCGCTATATCTTCAGCTGCTTATCAACAGGCAGAAGGTGAAGGTCAGCCTACAGGCGATGGTCCGGTCCCTGAAGGCGAAGGCGAGAAAAAAGGTCCTGATGAAGACGTAATTGACGCTGAATTTACTAAGTAAGGATTTAGATTACACAGAGAAAAGAAGAAGCCCCGATTTTCGGGGCTTCTTCTTTTCTGAAAAATTTATTTACTATCAGGAATCCTTTTAATAGATGCTTTCATAACAACCGCAAGCTTGAAAAGTATTCCCATAAACATTAAAAGTCCAATTATTCCGACAATATCAGCAAAACTCATTTATTAATCTCCTTTTTTAATGAAACAATGCAATTTTGAATATCAGTATTTACTTCACCGAGCATCTTAACAAATAAATAATCCAGAAAAGAACCTGCAAGTAACAAAACTATAAAAATTATTCCTGCCAGATTCATCTTAATATTTTGAATGTTAAGCAAAAGACCTGTTAAACCGCCACTTAAAACAATAATTGCAGTCCAAAGATTTTTCCTTACTTCAATATAATTATTTATTTCGTATTTTATATCTTCTCTATCCATAAAAGTATTCTAATATTTATTTTCAAAAGAGTAAATCATTTTTTGATAACTCTCTTATTAATTCAATTGTAGTTGAGTAATTGGGAATAAATAAAAGTGCCCCGCCTGTTGAACTTGCCGCAGAAAGGAAAATACAGCCTGTATCTATATTTTTTTCTTCGGGTCCCTGCCATCCTGAAATCTCAACAATTCTTTCCAGAGGGAGTTCTGACTCAAAATATAAAATAAAATTTGATTTAAATAATATTTTTGATTTATAAATCTTGTAAATAGTGTTTCTCAGGAAATTAATAAACAAAAAGTCTAATACTGACGGTAATATAAATAAAAGACCGATAAAAATACCAACCATAGTAATAAAATTAAATCCTGTAAAAGTCCTATGTCCGGTAAATATTCCGCTGAAAAAGCCAAAAAATTCACTGCTCATCAGAATAAAAATACTTAAAATGGTAGCAAAAATAAAGTTAATAACCCCTTTAAAGGCTTTTAAATTAGAATTGTTTTTTAAAAATGAGGGTTCAGAAATAGGTCTTATCGTTAATAAAGGAGTTTCCTCGTTAACATATACCATAAAGTAAATCCTTATTGGTTTTAAGCTGGTTGATTTTTCTTTTCATTTAGCATATTTTTGAAAAATTTATAAACTTCATCAGGATTTTCAATGTCTTTAATTCGTATTCCTGTGGTTGAATTTGAGCTTCCTGCCGCGGTGTTTATTTGGATTGTGCCAAGATTATACATTTGCTGAAAAACACCTTTTCTTAAGCTGATTTCAAGTATGTTTTTATAATTGATGCTTTTTTCCTGAATATCCCAATATCCTTCATAATAAACAAGTTCGTCGGGATAAAAAACATATTTTGTTTTTTCATAAAATTTTTGTTCCCAAAAAAGACTGAAGAATTGAGAAGTTAAAAATGCTAAAACTCCAAAAGTCACAAAAGGTAACCAGGTGGGCACGATTTGATAGCCGAGAACTTGTTTTAGCCCCATAATTCCTGTAAAACTAAATCCTCCAAAAAATCCTGCTGACCAGATAGTTATAAATATAGTTATGGGTATCCTGCATAAAAATGCGGGCATAAATAAAAATTTGGGTTTTACGACCAATAATTCTTTATTTTCTTCAAACATTGCTTTATCCTCATAAATCAAGAACTCTGGTTAATTATATTAATTTTCCAAAAGTTAATCAATGTTTAAAATTGTTGGGTAGTTTTTTATAAAACAGCTTCGATTTTTTCAAGATAAAACTTGTAAATATAAGTCATAGCGTGCAAAGTCATTGATGCAACCATAACTTCTTCTTTCCATTCATAAAATCCGCAAGTTGTCGGCAGTATAGACAGCGGATTATCGGGAAAATCCCTGCAAATACCGGGTCTTTTTTCATAAGCAGAACAAGTATTATCTTCCGTAAGGCGCGGACAGTGATAAAAATAAATGTTTTCATCTTCATCAAGGGTTTGTTTGACTAAATCCACATAATCAGGAAAAATTTCCCTTGCTTCTTCCAGAGTTTTATAAGGAATGAAAATACTTGTGAACTGTTTGGCAAATTCATCACCCTTTTGTGCTTTTAGTTTTAGCTCCTCATAAGAATACTCGGAACAAGCCAGATTACAGCAGGTTGCGCACCCGTTGCAGTTAAAATTATGGCTGTAATCCTGGATTTCAGATGCTTTTGAATAAATATCAGGAGCTATTTCATTTTTAATTTTGTCTGTGCAAAGTTTTTGCCACCCTCTAAAGCTGCAATCCTCGGGAAGAATCGTTGTTATAGAGTTTGGAAAATTATCGCACAAAAAGCTTTTATCTCTGCAAGAACATTTGTTTTCT
>MFRJ01000031.1:7577-9358 GCA_001784535.1 Candidatus Melainabacteria bacterium GWA2_34_9 | reverse complement strand
ACTTTGTTAGAACGGAATTAGTATAATTCTTATTTGCTTCCAACGCCTTTTTATTATTTAATTCAATTTGGATTTCGTTGTCTTGCTCGTATGTAAAAAATTCATCAGCTCCATAAGGGATAAAAAACTTGATGTATTCCTGAGAAATAACATCTTCCTGTTTGGAAAGTTCAAATATATCCGCAGGAGAAAATTGTGAATATCTAATTTTGCAGCATGAATAGCATTTTGAGCAGGAAAAATCGCTCTTAAATTTATTAAGCTGCTCTTTAAAAGTTTTATCAGCTTCAAAAAACAGTTCCCTATATAAAATTCTATTCTTTTTTCTTTCCAGATCAAGTTTGTTCATTTTCTATTCCCTCTAATACTTTAAACTATAACACATACACTGAATGGGTAAAAAGGAGGGTGAGAGAGTGAGTGTTTTTTTCATCAGGGGTGGTTTTAATAAATCACTATTAATTGTGATTACTTTAATACAAAAATGATATATATTGTTTATATACCAAAGAAGAAACACCGCTAGAAGAAAAATCGTACAAGGAAGTCAAACAGGAAGCTATACCTACAAAAATTTTATTACACCTTTAACCAACCCTCCAAATACAGCTACACACCCGATTTATAGTTTTATACAGGCAATTGCCTGTATTTTTTTTGCTTTTAAATAATTCATTAATTTTTTTGAGCCATTAATATTCCTCATTAAGGAGCATTATTTCTTCAATAAATTAACATAAAGGACTATCAGGAACTTGTCCTTTCGTTTGTTTAAAAACATCTTGATATGACTTAAAATTTAAACAGAAATGACTAAAAACACGCACTTAAAAGCTATTGGTTTTTGAGGAGAGATATTATGGAATTAGGGCAAACTTATGGGGAAGGAATATATAACCCCAATATGGTTGAATTTAGGAACGTTTCCAAAGATATTCTCCCTTGGCTTGAAAAAATAGCTATCGAGAATAATTGCAGGATAGAAAAAAAAGAATGGCGGAGCAAATATAACAGTTACGTTGTTTATGACTATGAACCTTTTTGTTCTGACGGTTTTGAGATAAGTCTGACTATTTCGTCAACATCAAAAAGTTATCTTAAATTTATACAGTACTTATATGGTAATAAAATGAAAACCATAGAATATCTGAAGAGCTGTCTTGCCGGTTAGCTTCAGAAATTAGAATATAAGTTCAAATAACAGGAACCAGCCTTATTGTAATAAATAAAAAGGGCTGGTTCTTTTGTTTTTCTGTCATTCTGAGGAGCGAAGCGACGTGAGAATCTATTTCCTTATATAAACAAATTCATGTCGGAGTTTTCTGCGGCGTTGATATAAGTGGCTACTCCGCCAATTTCTACTCCGGAAATAAGTTCTTCGGGATGAATTCCCATAACATCCATTGACATCTGGCATGCAATGAATTTTACTCCGTTATCCTGTGCCTGTTCAATTAATTCAGTAAGTGTGGCAACATTTTTTGATTTCATAACATATTTCATCATGAGCGTACCCATTCCGAACATGTTTAGTTTTGACAAAGTAAGTCTGTCAGGACCTTTTGGCATCATTCTTCCAAACATTTTATCCAGCAAACCTTTTTTAAGTCTTGGACGCTCGCGTTTTCTGAGTATGTTTAATCCCCAGAAAGTGAAGAACATCGTGACGGGATTTCCTGTTGCAGCCGCTCCATTCGCTATAATAAAGGATGCCAGTGCTTTGTCGAGGTCGCTGCTAAATACTACCAGCGTCTTATCGGAACCCGAAGTATTATTTATTT
>MFRJ01000031.1:0-7554 GCA_001784535.1 Candidatus Melainabacteria bacterium GWA2_34_9 | reverse complement strand
ACAGAAGCTCTTATTATCTTGTTTTCATCGGTTATTTCAAGAAGTGTATTGCCTGTGCTGCTGCACCAAGCCTGAATATCTTTCTTGAAACCGGGATCAGTCGTTTTGATTTTAAGAATTTCGCCGTTATTAAGATCTTTTAAAGATTGAGTCAGCTTTATTATCGGACCGGGGCACTGCATTCCGCAGGCGTCAATCTCGATGGAAGACTCTTCGTCAAAAGGAATTGAGTTAAAATCGGCTACATTTGCATTTCCTGCTAAAGTTGACTTTTTGTCTTCAAGAACCTGTTTATAAATATTATATCCGCCAACAAGGCTGTAGGTGTTTTCAAAGCCTTGTTGCATAAGGATTCTTGCAGCAAAATATGATTTTTTGCCTTTATTGCAATAAATAATTATTTTTTTATCTGTAGGAAGTTCATTTAATCTGGTTCGCAGCTCTTCAAGAGGAATATTATAGCTGTGAGGAAGTCTTCCTGAAAGCTGCTCACCTTTTGCTCTAACATCGAGAATGAAAGTTTCATCGTTAAGTTTTTCAATATTATCCCAGTGAACAGGTTTAACTTTACCTTCAAGAATATTAAGAGCAATCATTCCCGCGAGATTTACAGGATCTTTTGCCGAGCCAAAAGGCGGGGCATAAGAAAGTTCAAGTTTTGCCAGGTCTGCAACTGTTTTTTCAAATTTGACCGCTGTTGCAATTACGTCTATTCTTTTGTCTACTCCGTCAAGTCCTATAATCTGCGCTCCAAGTATTTTGCCGTTTTCGGGAGAGAAAAGGGTTTTTATCATAAGAGGAAAAGCTTCCGGATAATATTCAGCGTGAGAAAAAGCCGGCGTATAGGATTTTAGATATGGGATATTATTTTTAGTAAGCTGTTTTTCGTTGCTTCCTGTTGTTGCGACAGTTATATCAAATATTTTCAGAATAGAAGTTCCCTGCGTTGCCTCGTATTTTGAATTCATTCCGCAGATGTTTTCCGCGGCAATGCGTCCTTGTTTATTTGCAGGACCGGCAAGAGGAATCAATGCATTTTGTCCTGTAATTAAATCTTTAACCTCAATCACATCACCGACAGCCCATATATTTTCGTCAGAGGTCTGTAAGTATTCATTTATAATAATTCCGCCTGTTTCTCCTATCTTAAGTCCTGCTTCTTTAGCAAATTTTGATTCAGGTTTGACGCCTATTGCAAGAATTACAAGATCTGTTTTAATTTGTTTTCCGCTGTACAGGTTAACAACCAAATCTTTGTCAGTTTCAAATGATTTAACCCCGTCAAATATGTATAAATCAACATCTTTGTCTCTCAAATGATTATGAATTTGTGCTGCTATTTCGCTGTCAACAGGCGCTAAAACCTGAGTGGCGCCTTCTACAAGACTGGTTTTTAATCCTAGATGTTTGAGGTTTTCAACCATTTCCAGTCCGATAAAACCTCCGCCTACAACTAAAGCAGTCTTTACTTTGTTTCTTTTTATATAACTCTTTATTGCATCAGCATCAGGAACATTTCTTACGGTGAATATTCTTTCATCGTTAATGCCCGGGATGTTAGGTCTGACAGGAGAAGCCCCTGGGGAAAGCACCAGTTTATCGTATGTTTCTTCATATTCAATGTCGGATTTTTTATCGAGAACAGTTATGGTTTTCTTTTCCCTGTTAATTTTAATAACTTCCGCCTCAACTCTGGCTTCAATATTAAACATAGCGTCAAGTTGCGCAGGTGTTAACAGAAGAAGTTTTTCCCTATTTTTGATTACATCTCCGCAGTAGTAAGGAATTCCGCAGTTGGCAAAGGAAATATGTTTTCCTTTTTCAAAAATTATGATTTCAGCGTTTTCATCAAGTCTTCTTAATCTTGCGGCAGTGCTTGCACCGCCTGCAACTCCGCCTACTATTACTATTTTCATCTTTATTCTCCCGTATTATAAGTTTTCTATTGCTTTTTTAGGACAAAAATTAGTGCATTTTAAGCATTCTATGCATTTTTCGTTGTCGATAACCGGTAAATTAAAATCTTCCTGTGATATTGCACCGACAGGGCATACTTTGATTGCAGGGCATTTGTGGTCTTGAGGGCATTTTGAGGGATTTACTTTTAACATAATAATATTTTCCTATATTTTTCAATAAGTTTTTAATCAAGCGATTTAAATAATTTTTTTACCTGTTCGTTAGTAACTTTATAGCAAATCTGGTTGCCATTTCGGAAGCCTTCAATGATCCCGTGGGCTTTAAGAATATTTAAGTGCTGGGAAACAGTAGGCTGAGGGACACCAAGTCCTTCAACCATTTTTGAGACATTACATTCGTGCTTTTTCATCAAGCCCATTACAATTTGAACCCTTATGGGATGAGCAAGAGCCTTAAATATTTCTGAAAGGTTTTCCGGTTCTGATTTTTCCATAATAGCCTCTATTTTTGTTTATTAGTATATTAGAATATACTAATATGATATCAATTTTTAGGGATTTGTCAAGGAGGTATTTAGTATAAATATTTTAACCTTGTAAAAATTATAAAAACAATTATAATGTTAGTATATTTACAAAATTAAAAAGGTAATTTTTTGTACAAAAAGGATATTGTTACAGATTCTGCTTTTAGTTAGTCGCAGAATCAAAATTTTTAAAAAATGATTCTTCTGCGGCTATTGTGTAAATAGTAAAAAGAGGAATCTTAATAATGGATTTAAATAATTTAGGCTGGAATGTTTTTTTTGAAAAGCATTTAAAGGCATTTGAGCAACATAGTTTAAATGTTGGCAGAATTTGTTGCGAAAACAAAAACTGTTACATGATACTTTCTGAATATGGAGAATTATCAGCTGTTATAAGCGGAAAATTAAGAAACAATGGCGCTAATCGGGAATATTTTCCTGCCGTTGGAGATTGGGTTATTTTTGAAAAAATCACAAATGAAAATAAAGCAATAATTCAGAATATTTTACCCAGAAAAAACAAATTTTCCCGTAAAATAGCCGGTAGTGAAACTCAAGAACAAATATTAGCCGCAAATATTGATACTGTATTTATCGTAAGTTCTCTAAATTACGATTTTAATCCAAGACGAATCGAGCGTTATTTAACAATGGTGTGGAATAGCGGAGTAAATCCTGTTATTATCCTTACAAAATCTGATTTATGCAATAATTTGGATGAAATTTTATATGAGGTTGAATCTATTGCCTTCGGCACAAGAATACATTTTATCAGTAACGTGTTAAATCAAGGAATAGAACTTCTGAAACAATATCTTACAATAGGAAGTACCATAGCGTTAGTAGGTTCTTCAGGTGTCGGGAAATCTACTCTTATTAATAAATTAATCGGAGAAGACCTATTAACAATAGGAGAACTTCGTAATAATATCGATAAAGGCAAACATACTACTACAAACAGACATTTATATGTTTTACCTGACGGCGGTTTAATCATCGATACTCCAGGAATGAGAGAACTACAGCTATGGAATGCAGATGATGGACTGAGCCAATATTTTGATGATATAGAAACTCTTGCGAAAAACTGCCGTTTTACTGACTGTAAACATGGTTCAGAACCGGAATGTGCTGTCAAAAAAGCTATTTCTCAAGGTTTATTGGAGAAAAACAGGTATGAAAGTTATGCAAAAATGAAAAATGAGCTTGATTATTTAACCAAAAGACAAAATCAAAAATCATCTCAAATAGAAAGAAAAAAATGGAAAAATATCCATAAACAAATCAAAGAACTTAAAAAGAAATAATGTCTTGACATAAATGTCTTATTAAAAAATTCACATGTTATAATAAGCAAATGTTTGACGACAAATTTGACGATAAAATACTTGAACACATAGAGGAAAAAGAAAAATTTCCCTCTTTCCCATTGCCGCTTACCGTAAAAAAAGCGGCAAATTCTTATTTGTATGATGTGAATGGAAAAAAATATTTGGATTTGACTTCAAACAGGGAAAATAATCCTCTCGGGTATTCAAATGTAAATATTCAAAATGAAAATCGTTTTTTGGATTCTGAATTGTTTAATTCTTATGATTCATTAAAACTGGTAGAAGTTTTAAAATCATCAACAGGATTAGAAAAAGCATATTTCTCATCAAATTTGCAAGAAGTATATAACTTATCTGGTAAATTGATAAATATTCATCTTAATAATACAGGCAAAGACAAGGTTCTTTTGTCTTCAATTACGGCTGACAAAGACTTGTACGAAATAAAAAAGATTAAAACAGAATCAATACCTGTAAATAAGGATTCTTTGCTAAAAACATTGTTTTCCCGCTCTGTAGGAGCTGTTATAATCCAGCTTGTGCAAAAAACAGATGAATTTGTTTTTGCAGAAGAAGAATACTTAAGGGAAGTAAGAAAATTATGTGATAGAAACAATGCACTGCTTGTTTTTGATTGTGCAAATACAGCCCCTTTTAGGCTAAACAAAGGCTTGTTTAATTATAATCAAGAAATTAAGCCCGATATTCTCATTGTTTCAAAAGGATTAAGTCAAGGGTTTCCTTTTAGTACGCTTGTAGCCTCAGAAAAAGTTCCCCAAGCAGAAGGTTTTGAATCAAAATCAGGAATTTATTCTCCTGCTTATAGTGCCGCGTGTGAATTAATTCAAAATTTTCAGACAAATAAAATTAATGAAGTTATAACTTCAAATATAGAATATATAGCTAAAAAGCTTGGAGAATTGTCAGAAACACACATAAGTCTTGTTGATTATTATTCGTCAGGTATGTTTTTTACTTTAGTTGTGGATATTTCTGCTTATGAATTTGCGAGAGAAGCTTTTGATAAAGGAGTTATATTGGATACACTTAGTGATAACAGGATTATACTTTCCCCTCCATATAACATTAAAAAAGAGGAAACAGATTATTTTATTTCTGTTTTTGACGAAATTTTTGATCGGCTCGCCAAATTTGACAGGATGAAATAGAAAATTAAAAACAAAAAGCCCTGACTTTAAAATCAGGGCTTTTGTTATAAATTTAAAAATCTATGATACAGGTTTAAGTTTTTCTGCCTCAGCTTCAATTTTTTTGCTTTTGACCGCATGCACGATTAAGGATAATGCACCTATTACTGCTCCGATATGTGCAAACTTTTTAACGGGTGTTTTTCCTAAGAAGTTTTCTGTTGTGTTTTTTAATTTGCTAAGAGTAACGCTGTCTGTTGGAACTTCTATAGCTGCAATTTTTTTTGTAGCAGCTGCAACGCCTGCTCCAATAACACCACCTGTTAATGCGCCTTTTACTGTCGATCCAAAGTAAGAATGAGAACTTTTTTCATGATTTTTTTGGAAAGCAACTCTCTGATTTGCAGTAAGATTTGAATGAAAGCTTACGGACATAGCATTCTCCCTGTAACTAAAAACTCTTATAATTTAATAAATATGCGAAGATGAATTTAAATAAATTGTTGTTTTTGACTCTAAATTTTTTTTGACTAACCCTCTTTTAAATAGTTTAAATAAACCAAGAAAAAAAGTTACAAAACTGCTACCATGCTTTAACAAAATTTAACAATCGATTTTTGAAAAATTAAAAAAGTTTTTCTTTATTTTTTTTAAAAAAAATTATATAATTTAGAAACATTTTTTCGCTTTCTTGTTAAGTTTTTAAATGTAATTTTCAGAAAAATTTAAAAAACGAGTTTCATTAAAATAATAATTTATTAAGATAAATAAAATTATTATTTTATAGTTGTCCACAAAAGATAATTTAAATGAAAAGGAGGTAAATTTAGTAAAACTCTAAGTTTATTTTGGTTAGTACTTTTAACAAAAAATGTCGGAGTATTTTCAAATGAGAGAACAACTTTTTCATGATCTTTCTTCAGCCGCAGTCAAAACAACCAATTCAAAGTATGAAACAGAAAAAAGAAAATCAAATCTTAATTTAACAGCGCTCCACAGTTATATTCATTATATGAGAGAAAAAGGTGTTACTGTTTATCCTATTTAAAAGGAATTAATTAGAGACGGAAAGTAGAATAAAATTTTTAAAGAAGAAGGCTATTTACACCCTTCTTCTTTGTTTTTCAGGAGAAAGAAAACTTTCGAATTCTCTTTCGGGAATCAATTTATAGGTGCATCTTTTATAAAGTCGTCCACCTGCCTTTATTTTTGCCGGATTTGGGTAATCTTTGCACATTTCAAGCCTGTTTTCATAATCAGGACAAAGACCGGTTTCATCTATAAATTTGCACGCAAGAATTAAATTTCCGTATTCATCTTTGCCAATAACTTTAAATCGTTTATATTTTGGATAAAAATTTGTTAAGAAATTAAATTCTTCTTCCGTATAAATATCAAGGCTGTACATAAAACGGCAGCAATCCCCACAGTGACAGCATTCCCCCTCTATTCCGTATTTGACTTTTTCCAGAACAAAGTTAGACATTATTTCATAATAAATATTTTTAATAAATTTAATTAAAGTTTTTATACTGCTTATCGATCTTGGTTTAGATTCCTGTTTTCGACAAAGTTTTATCATTATTAAATTTCCTTATTCGAATAATTCGAAAACAAATTCAAGTTGGGTTAATATTCATTAATACATTTTAAACTAATTTAAAAATATTAAAATATATTAAAGTTCTGCACGAAATCAAAAAATAATATAAAATTAAATATTAAACCCGTTTATTAAAAAGTTCGGAGAAAAATTATTGTTTGCGCATGGTGAAATAAATACAAGACTTGCCCATACACTCAGGTTTAATAGGTTTTTGACTATTGCAATAATTATAAATCTATTTATTTATTCAATACAGGATTCCGGAAATCAAAGCATGGTTTGTCATATCCTTCTTTCATTGAGTTGGATTATGCTCGGGCTTTATATAATTTCAAATGAAATACTATTGTGGGTAACCAGCAAGCCTGATTTGTCTTCTCAACATTCATGCGAAAATCTGTCAGAGTTTAATACGATTCTTACAGCCGTTATTATAGTTTCTCTCACAATATTTACAGGGAATAGTGATTATATATTTCTTTCATTAATTCCGCTTATTCAATGTATTTCGTACGGAAAAACAAAGTTGTCATTGAAAATCTTTATTAGCTGTACGGTTATAATATTTATTGCTAATGTTTTTGGCTGGTTTGAAAAAGAATTTTTAATCTCAAATCAAAATATTATATTAACTAAAACCCTTTCATTCCTTACTGTTATGGGGGTATTAACATATCTGGTAAAAATATTTAACAGTGTCATTGAATTTGCAGGAAATAAAGCCGATGTTCTTCATAATATGGCAACAACAGATGCTTTAACCGGTCTTATAAACAGACGAGAGTTTAACAGAAGAATTGCTGAAGAGTTTTCAAGAGCTAAAAGACATAATACACAGTTAAGTCTTGCGCTTTTTGATATTGACTTTTTCAAAAAAATAAATGATACTTACGGTCATCATGCGGGTGATGTGATTTTAAAAGAGCTGGGAAGTTTAATTTCAAATAAAACAAGAACTTCTGACGTTGCATGTCGTTATGGTGGCGAAGAATTTGTTCTTATACTTCCTGAAACATCTCAAGT
>MFRJ01000030.1:8906-11115 GCA_001784535.1 Candidatus Melainabacteria bacterium GWA2_34_9 | reverse complement strand
AGACACTAAAATTATTTCGAACAGAGAATTCATCTAAAAATATCGATAAAAATCCAGAAACATTCTCTCAAATCAACTCTCTTTTAAAACCCAATTTTGCAAAGCCCGCGTTATGGGCGAATGTTCCAAAAAATAAAGTCCACTACCGAAGTGATAGTGGACTTTATGGTGGAGGTGAGGAGACTCGAACTCCTGGCATCATGCGTGCAAGGCAAGCGCTCTACCAACTGAGCTACACCCCCATATTTATTATTAAAGTATTATAACTTTAAAAGGTGTATTTTGTAAATGGGCCATCCTGGACTCGAACCAGGGACCTCACGCTTATCAGGCGTGCGCTCTAACCACCTGAGCTAATAGCCCCAGTTAACATTACTATATTTATCATAGAAGTTTTTCACACGCAAGTATTTTCTTATTTACCTACAGGGTTTTTAAATGAGCATTTACCAAAGCTGACAAAATCATTCAAAATATTAAGTTTTGTAAAGAATAATATTTGAGTTTTTTACCAAAAACATTTATTCACTATATTTAGTGTTTTATTAGAAAGGATTCGTCTTTTTATACTGTGGTTAGGATTTTTAACATTTTTCTAAGTTGCATGCTTTTATTTTCGTAAAATTTAGAATTAATAAGGGTGTTAAGTCATAATTAAGCATGGTGAAAGAAAAGTTTTTATCCTGTATCACAATGGAATTAAAAAAATATAACTTGCACTAGATATAGTGCAGTGATTTTGTTAAATTTGAATAAATTTATACAACTTTAAGCCTTTACTAACCTAGTTGACTAAGAAATAATGTTCATTTTTTAGCATTTTCATGCAATTTTTTGAAAAAAGTATTGCGTTAATGCCAAAATTCAGTATAATTAAGATGTCTAGAAAATGGAGGTTCATCATGAACAAAGAAGAATTAGTAAAAGAAATCGCAAAAAAGACAAGAATGGCTCAAAAACAAGTTGCTGAAATCTTAGGATTAACCATTGAAACAATTGAAAAAACAGTTTCTAAAGGTAAAAAAGTAACATTAGTTGGCTTTGGTACATTCGAAGCTCGCAAAAGAGCAGCTAGAACAGGCAGAAACCCACAAACAGGTGCGGTAATTAAAATCGCTGCAAAAACAGTTCCAGCTTTCTCAGCAGGCAAAAAATTCAAAGAAGTTGTTGCTAAGTAGTCAACAAAACCATTGAGTTTAGAAAAGAGGTCGTAACTGACCTCTTTTCTTTTTGTTAAGAAACAAATAACTAACTGTCCTTAATTTGCATTAAATTTTTGTCATCAAAATGACTTTTTTGACTTAAATAAGTATAATAATTAAAAGTTATATATGAAGAGAGGGGCTAAATGAAAAAAGGAAATTTGGGCAAATTTAAAGCATTTATTATATTGGGATTGGTTTTAACACTTAATTTACCGTCTTTAGCTTTTATTGAGCTTAAAAATCCGAGTGTTGACTCAGAAAATCTTGTTCAGCTTATGAATTCTACAAGCAAACATGTAAAAATAACGGGAACAATTTGCAGCAGCGAAATTTCAGATAATTCAAAAGTTATATTTTTAAATTTCGGCAAAAATTTTAATACGTCATTAAGCGCCGTAATATATGATTTTGATGTACATTCCTTCATAGCCGCGGGAATAGATAATCCACAGGCTTATTTCAAGAATAAAAAAGTTGTGCTGCAAGGTGTAGTAAGAATTGCTAACGGCAAACCTGAAATTGTCATAAATTCGCCAAAACAAATAAAAATTATTGAGTAGTTTGAAGTGATAGAATATAATGACAATTTTAGACACTATATTAAAGTATAAAAAAACAGAAGTTGAAAACCAGAAAAAACTTTGCAGTATTGATGAATTAATCAATAAGTGCAAAAATTTTCCTGAAACAAATAGTTTTTTAAATATTTTAAAAAAGAATAAAGAAAATAAAAAAATCTCTTTAATTGCTGAAGTCAAAAAAGCTTCACCATCTAAAGGGATTATAAAAGAAGATTTTAACCATGTTGAAATTGCCCAAATTTATCAAAATGCAGGTGCTTCGGCAATTTCTGTTTTAACAGACGAAAAGTTTTTTCAGGGATCAATTCAATATTTGAAAGATATAAAAAAAATCTCAAAAATTCCTGTTTTAAGAAAAGATTTTATTATAGATGAATATCAAATCTATCAAACAAGAGAAATGTGCGCTGATATTATTCTTTT
>MFRJ01000030.1:6507-8794 GCA_001784535.1 Candidatus Melainabacteria bacterium GWA2_34_9 | reverse complement strand
TTAATAACAAATATATTATTAGTGAATCAGGAATTACAACTTTCGATGATGTAAGTTTTTTGAAATCTTATGGCGTAGACGGAATTCTTGTAGGAGAATCATTAATAAAATCAGTTGATATTGAAAAATCAATTATAAATTTGTTAAAATAAATAGATGATTAATTTTATGTTAATCAGGTATAAAATTAATTTAGAAAGATAAAAACTTTCGTTAGTTATCTTAGGAAGTGTCGAATATATGGCTGATCAGAATACATTAACTGTAAAAAATCTCAATATAGGATTATTTAAACCTTTTGGAGCAACTCCTGAAGAGGTGTTGGCTAATGTACTTAAAGAAGCAGGTTTATTAAGCCAGGATACTTATATTAACGATTTTGAAGCAATTCAGCTGTGCAATTCTTTTCTTTCCAGAAAAGGAAATTTCAAACAATCAACTCAGTTGGGAAATATGCTGGTTAAAAATAAAATAGTAACATTGCAGCAATTGAAAGAAGCACTCTTGGAACAAAAGAGAAATCCTGCTTTAAAGTTGGGAAATGTTTTAATTTCAATGGGCGCCTGTACAAAATTTGATATTGAAAGATGTATAAGGTCTCAAAATCAAATAAGAGAAGATTTAGAAGCTTTAGATACCTATCAGGATAAAATTAGCAGTATTCGTAACAGATTAAGCGGTCATTAAAAATATTAATAAAAAGTAAAATTTTGGACTAAAAATTTTTTACGGGTTTATACTATACCTGTAGATTTAATAACGAGGTAGAAAATTTAAAATGTCCAAACTTTCAGAACAAATTATTCCTGAAAGCCGTATTAACGACTTAATGAGCTTACAATCGACAGAAACCGGAATTGATGAAATTTTAAATAACGCCCTTGCGTTGAAAGGGCTTACACTTGAAGAAACAGCGCATTTGCTTAATATTGAAGACGATGAGTCGCTCAATAAGCTCTTTAAAACGGCAAAAACTGTTAAAGAAAAAATTTACGGCAAACGTATCGTTTTGTTTTCTCCTCTTTATATCAGCAATTATTGTACGAATAACTGCCTTTATTGCGGTTTTCGGTATGACAACAAGGATATAAAAAGGAGAAAATTAAGCGTAGATGAAGTTATAAAAGAAGCTCAATCTATTGTAAATATGGGGCATAAAAGGATTCTTCTTGTAGCAGGCGAAGATCAAAACACTGTCAGCCTCGATTATATCGAGGAAATTATCCAAAAAATGTACGAATTAAAGGTAATGAACGGAGAAGTCAGAAGGATAAATATAAATATTGCTCCGCTTAGCGTCGATGATTTTAAACGTCTAAAATCCTTTAATATAGGTACATTTCAATCATTTCAAGAAACTTATCATGAAGAAACCTACAAAAAAATGCACGTTGCCGGCTTAAAAGCAAATTATGAATACCGCGTGGGAACCATGGACAGAGCTTTAGAGGCAGGGCTTAATGATGTTGGCATTGGTGTTCTTTTCGGGTTGACCGATTACAGGTTTGAAGTATTGGCACTTCTTTCACATGCACAGCATTTGGACAAAAAATACGGCACAGGTCCTCATACTATTTCTGTTCCAAGAATTGAGCCTGCAAGCGGTTCGTCTGTTTCTGAAAATCCTCCTTTTGCTATTGACGATAAAACTTTTAAGAAAATTATTTCAATATTAAGAATTTCTGTTCCATATACAGGGCTTATCCTTACTACAAGAGAAAAAGCCGAATTCAGAAAAGAAGGTCTCGAACTTGGAATTTCGCAGGTAAGTGCCGGTTCCAGAACAAATCCCGGCGGATATTCAGAAGATGATTCTACAGAACAGTTCACGATGGGCGACCATAGAACACTTGATGAAGTTATAAAAGAACTTTCAGAAACAGGTTATTTGCCGAGTTTTTGCACAAGCTGCTATAGATTAGGCAGAGTCGGAAAAGATTTTATGGATCTTGCAAAACCGGGCTTGATACAAAAATTTTGTCAGCCAAATGCTATGATAACTTTTAGGGAGTATCTCGAAGATTATGCTACTCCTGAAACAAAACAGTTAGGTTTAAATACAATAAATCAGCATTTAGCAGAAATTAAAGATGAAAAAGTTTTGGAAAGAGTTAAATCCCAACTGGCAAGAGTTGAAAACGGCGAAAGAGATTTATATAACTAACAAAAAAGCCTTTCTCTACATAAAGAAAGGCTTTTTTTATATTTGTTTATCTGGTTTTAACCGTAGTAATAAAAATTATTTTGTTGTGAATATCCCTGTTGATATGGGTTACTCATTGCGTAT
>MFRJ01000030.1:0-6465 GCA_001784535.1 Candidatus Melainabacteria bacterium GWA2_34_9 | reverse complement strand
AATGGATTTTGTTGCTGTTGATATTGTTGCGGATAGCCATAACTTGGCTGCACTTGCTGATAATTGCCGCCCGCTGGCATCATAAAGCTGCTATAGTTTTGATATGGTTGTTGGTATCCATAATTTTGACCCAAATAATCCTGGAAAGTACTATATAATGGTTTTTGTGAATTATTCATTGCTGTTGCGCCAATAAAGCTAGCATAAGCAGGAATGCCGCCGGTTCTTCCCATAAATGCGTTCATATCAACTGTCATAGGTTGTATAAATGATGACAAGTTAGGGATTGCTTGACTGCTCAAAGATGTAAATTGCCCTGTCATTCTTGCATAAGGACTTTCTGCCAATAAGTAAGATGGATTCATTCCATATAAGCCATAACCAGGATTGCCTTGATTGTAATTGTACAATGTAGGACCAGAATATGGACTTTGACCGTTAGGTGTCTGACCATAAGTAGCATAGCCGTTGGTATTAACCCCATACATTCCGTATGGTGTCGAATAAGGTGACATCATGTATGTTTCCTCCTGTGTAAAATATTAATAGTTGTAGGTAAGGTCAATTTATTTTTTTATTTGTTGCTTATATATAAAAACAATAGAAGTTATATAAAATTGCTATATTTTTGAAAAATTTGTTTATTTTATTACAAAAACTTAACATTCAAATATTTGTACAGAATTAAATACAAGTCGGAAATGCAACAATAACAATTATTTCCGGCAATTTTTGTTAAAGTTTTTTATAAAAGTGCCGATAAGTATTTTATATATGCAAAAGATTTTTTATGAATATATTGTAATATTTTTGAGGTCGTGTAAAAAATGGCGTTAATTATTGAGAATGATAATGGAAGAAGGATGATAAAGCTTTCCGTTGACGATGTTTTGATGGTAATTTCCATGTATCAGCAAAAATGCAATTGCAAAGATTACACTTACGATGAAGTAAGGCTTGCACTTAAGAAAAATAATTTTTACCTTCCCGAAGATTTTAGGTAGTATTTTTTAAGAATAAAATTTATTTAATTTTATTCAGGTAAAGTTCATCTATAAGCACGCAAACTGCGGCAACAGCAGGTGGCGCAAGAAGTAAACCGGTGACACCAAAAAAAGTTCCGCCTGCAAAAAGAGAAAATATAAAAGTAAGCGGGTGCATTTTAAGAAATTTTGCTACTACAAATGGTCTTATCACATTATCTATAAGCCATTGAATAATGCCGTAAGTAATAAGTGCAAATATCGCAAGAATTGGTTTTTGAGCCAGTGCTACAAGACCAATTACAACAGTTGTAGTTATTGGTCCAATAACAGGAATTAGCTCCAGAAGTGCTGCAAGAACTCCAAGAATCATGGCAAATTCAACTTTTACAAGAAAAAGTCCGAGACTTACAAGGATGAATACTGCCGACATAACAATTACCTGACTTATCACATAACCGCCGACTTTTTTAGAAATTATGCGCAATATTGCTGTGGTTTTTTCTCTATTTTTTTGAGGAAAAAAGCTTAAAACTTTGTCCTTTAAATAATTTTTGTCAACCAGCATAAATAAAGTCAGCATTGCCATTGTAAAAATAAACATTATTGACGTTAAAAAACTTTTTGTCAGGTCGATTGAGCTTGATAAAACATTTTGACCAAGGGTTGAAGCAAATGTCATAATTTGAGTCATGCTGGGCAACACGCCAATGTGTTGTGCATATACAACCCATTTACTAAGTCCGAATGAGCTTATAATTCCTATTGCGCCTTTATCTTTTGTTTGAGAGATAAAAGAAACTAATTTTTCCCAATATGCAGGAGCTTCTTTTAGAAAAGCCAAAGTCTGGGCTATTAAAATATTTATAAACGGCACTAAAAATATTGATATTAAAATAAGTCCGATTATTGCAACTGCTATTACTGCAATATTTCGGGGCATTTTTTTGCTTAAAAGATTTATCAGCGGATCGATAGCGCTTGCTACAATGAATGCCGCAAAAAACAATATGGCAATAAATTGAAGTTTATAAATTAAAACTCCTATAAGAATGACGAAAGTATAAAGCAAAAGATTTTTAAAAATATTAAAACTTTGAGTTGAATTCATAATGAAAGTCCTTTTTGTATTAATTATTTAAAATTTACCATAGTTAGATTGAATTACCAGATGATTTTTCAAATTGTCATGTTGAGCAAAGCGAAACATCTGTCCCTTTTGGGATTTAAGCTTTAATACTTATGTGGACAGATTCTTCGGGCTAAATCCCTCAGAATGACAATACTTCTATTCTTGCAGGTTTCACCCATTTAACAATTCGGGTTAATTAGATTCAAGTTTAAATTATGTAAATCTTTTGTAAAGATAGTGGCTTAAATTAGCAATTTTTCAGCTTGAGAAACTTTAAATTCTTAGAATTACTAAATCAAGGAGAGAAAAATGCTATCAGGGCTTTCAAATGTAACTCTAAATACAACTTGCCGAAATATAATAACGCAGAAGAAAGAACGTTTTGTAGGGTTTTCTTCTGAAGATAAGCTTGAGCTTAAAAATCCTGTACGTCCCGGATTTGAAATGGCTGTTGCCTGCACAGGACCTGTTTTGATGACTATTCTATCAACTATTGGCGCATTTGCAGTATCAAAAAAAGTTCCGCTTCAGTCAATACAAAACAAATCATGGTTAATCGCAGGCGCTGTCGGCATTGGTTCAGCGTTGATGTCACTTCCTGCTGCTATTTATAATGCAAAAGTTAATTCTGCAATGAAAAAAGCTCAATTTGATTCTTATGTTCCTCAAAAAACTGCTGCACCTGAAACAGCACCTGAAATTAAGCAAGAAGTAAAACCGGAAGTAACTGATACTGAAAAGCTAAAAACCTCTATTGATAGTTATTTTAAGAACAAAGCGACTGAAAAGGTTGGTTAACTAAAATCATTAATTAACCTAAATCCACATGATGTCATGCTGAACTTGATTCAGCATCTATCCGTTTGTGAATTAAAGCTTAAAATCGTTTGCTGGACAGATCCCGAATCAAGTTCGGGATGACACTTTAAATCAAATACAATTTTACCTAGCACAGCATTTCTTGAATTTTTTACCGCTGCCGCATGGGCAAGGCTCGTTTCTGCCAGTTCCGGAAGATGTTTTTGTCATTTCAAGCTGCATTTCCATAGAAGAAGCCATCAAACTTGTGAATGCTTCTGATGCATAAAGTACTGTCGTTGACGAAAACTTTTTGGACGCAAAAAAATCTTCTTTATTATAATGCAAAAGTTAATTCTGCAATGAAAAAAGCTCAATTTGATTCTTATGTTCCTCAAAAAACTGCTGCACCTGAAACAGCACCTGAAATTAAGCAAGAAGTAAAACCGGAAGTAACTGATACTGAAAAGCTAAAAACCTCTATTGATAGTTATTTTAAGAACAAAGCGACTGAAAAGGTTGGTTAACTAAAATCATTAATTAACCTAAATCCACATGATGTCATGCTGAACTTGATTCAGCATCTATCCGTTTGTGAATTAAAGCTTAAAATCGTTTGCTGGACAGATCCCGAATCAAGTTCGGGATGACACTTTAAATCAAATACAATTTTACCTAGCACAGCATTTCTTGAATTTTTTACCGCTGCCGCATGGGCAAGGCTCGTTTCTGCCAGTTCCGGAAGATGTTTTTGTCATTTCAAGCTGCATTTCCATAGAAGAAGCCATCAAACTTGTGAATGCTTCTGATGCATAAAGTACTGTCGTTGACGAAAACTTTTTGGACGCAAAAAAATCTTCTTTATATTTATGCAAAAGTTCTTCCATTGTAATTTTTTCTTTTATTTCAAGAACATCAAGGACAATTTTTAGAAACTTTTCTCCATATTCTTCATATACTTTTTTAATTACAAACGGAGAAACTTTGCCGTTCTGGAAATAATCAGAAATACAATCTTTATAACCTGTTATGGATTTATAATCTTTTGTTTCAAAAATTTTCCTGAAGGTTCCATAAAAAGGAAGCACCTGAATCCCGAGTTCGGGATCAAAAACTATACCTACATCATATTTTTCCGTATCAGCCCTTCTCGCGGTCATATCAAACGGATCAACATCTGACTGGATTTTAAAATATGAATATTTTTCGGGAAGCTGAATAATATTTTCTAAATCTTCTGATTTGGTTCCTTCTTCTGCAAAGTCGTTAAACGCTCCAAGAAGTTCATCTATATTTTGATTTATAGTAATAATTTCATCTTTTTGGAAAAATTCATTAAATTTTGCGTTTAAATCTTTAACCATTTTTTCAAGCTGTTTCAGCTTTTTAGCATTGTCTTTGTACAAGGATTCAGGATTTTCTACCTGCATGGATACTGCAATTTTATATGCCTGCTGTTTATCCGTTGTTCTTAAAATAGAATTTAAAACAAGCAGATGATATTCTTTTTCATAAGAAATCAGCCTGCAAGTAAAATAGTTTCCTTGAACCACACCCCTGTAATTAACCATTTTAATCAGGCTTTTTACTGTGTAATCTTTTTCATTAACGAGATTATACATTTCAAAGCCGTCTTTAAGAACTTTTTTTATCTCAAATACAGAGTTAATTGAATTTTTGAATTCTTTTAAGACTTTTTTATCTTCAGCTGTTAAATCTTTATTATTTTTGAGATAAACATCAATTACTTTTTGACCGTTTTCAAGAGTTTTATCAAACATAAAATAAGCAAGAGAATCTCTGCTTAAACCATTTTTGAAGGTTTTTGCATATTCATTAAGTTCTTTGCTGACCTGTTCGTCTTCATAAATAAATTTGCTTAAATCTTCGTTAAGTTTAAAAATCTTATCTGATGTTTGCTCCTGTACAGGCATGTTTTCTCCTTTTGTATCAATCCCGTTTTTAAATTTACCTAATTAAGCTTGCTATAGCAGCGTGTCTGCCAGTTTTGCCATTTTCGGCTCTATAAGAATAAAATACTGAACTCATGCAACATGTGCAATTATCTGACTTATCAATATTTATTACTCCTGTGTCCTCTAACTGTCGAGCATTAAGTTTTTTAAGATCAACATTAACAAGGTTATTATCATTTATATTTCTTGTAAATATGTTATCACAATCTTCTTTAATTGTATTTATAAGTTCCTCCGAAACTTCCTTTGAAACAGGATAGCAGCATTGCCCGATGGCAGGACCTATAATTGCTTTTATTTTTTTTATATCCGCATGAAATTCTTTGTCTAAAATATTAACAGCTTTTTTAACAATAGATTTTGCGGTTCCTCTCCATCCGGCATGTACTACAGAAATAACATGCCTGTCGGGTGCATAAATTATAACCGGCACACAGTCAGCAAAAAGAAGCATTAAAACCAACTCGGGCACTTCTGTGATTAACCCGTCGCAATTTGAAACATCATCGTTAATTGAAGATACTATTTTTATATTATCAGTATGTTTTTGTTGGGGAATAATCAGGTTTTCGTATTTTACACCGAGAATTTCGCAGATCTTTTTTCTGTTATCTTCAACATAAGAAATCAGTTCAGGGTTTTCTGCCGTCCCCATACTAAAAGAGGCAAGAGGGGGAGGCGTATTTCCTCCAGTTCTTGTGGTAAAAGAATGAATTATCTTTTCTTCATCAAAAATAGATGATTTATAGAGATTGGCTTCTTTTTTTTCCTGAAAATAAAACATTTTTGTTTGAAATATTCCTTTATTAGTTCAAAAACTTCAGTATAAACTAAGTTTAATATTAATTTTTTTAAAAACCTTGTATATACTAAGTATATACCGGATATATTTAAGCTTAAACTAAGTTTACAGCCATGTTAAAAGCCGCACCAAAATTATCCTCCTTTGAAAGAGGCTTGTAGATTGAATAGTCGACTATAAAAACGTTTTCATTAGTCAATATAACATATTTTTGTGCATCCATGTGGTCAAAGATTACATCCAAACGGCTAAAGTTTTTACTGTATAAGATAAATATAAAAAACAAAAAAGGACAAACTATAAAAGGTATGTCCTTTTTTATTGCTAAGATTCTTTTTATAATCTATCCATGGTCTGAGTCTCTGATATAACTATCCAACCTGTTAGATTATTATAATGAAGTTATAGCATTTTTTATACTTTGTGCTTTAGCTACTACTAATTGACAATCCCATATTGCGTTTCCTGAACGAGGAACACCTAATGTTGCGGCTAAAAAAGGCATTATAAATTTATAATTCCACGGATTCATGCTTGCAGCCGCATTAAATAAAGAGTTACCTCTTTGTTGAAGTACCGGTTTATCTTTAATTGTGTTACCTGTTAATGTATAACCAAGTGTTTTGGCTAAATTGGTATAAGTTGCATTTTCTACTACAGCTTTTCCATTTTCATCAAAAAAAGTTTTTGCAGTTATTTTTCCATTTTCATTAAAAGTATCTGTTTCAGTTAATTTTCCGTTTGCATCATAAAGATTTTTTATGGCTAATTTTT
>MFRJ01000029.1 GCA_001784535.1 Candidatus Melainabacteria bacterium GWA2_34_9 | reverse complement strand
AGTTGTCGGAATTATAGAAGAAATAAAAACCAAAACAAACTTCAAAATAGGTAACAGGGTTGTTTTAGGGCATCACGTGCCTTGCTATAACTGTGTTTACTGCAAAAATCAGAATTATTCCATGTGTCCTGAATTTAAATCATCAAACATAATTCCGGGCGGATTTTGTGAATATATTTACGTTTCAGAAAGACATCTTGAAGATACGGTTCAAAAAGTCCCTGAAAATTTGTCTGACGCTCAGGCATCATTTACAGAACCTTCGGCATGCTGCCTCAGGGCAATAAGACGCGCAAATATTAAAAAAGGCGATGTCATTATGGTCATAGGACTAGGATCTATAGGCTTATTGATGGGACAAATTTTAAAGTCTTTCGGGGCGTCTGTAATAGGGTGCGATCTAATTGAAGAAAGAATTAAACTCGCCGAAGAACTGGGTTTTGACAAGGTTTACAAGTACAGTTCAGATGAAGAAATTTCAGGGCTTTGCAGAGCTGATTTCCAAATCGAGGGAGTAGATACAGTTTTTCTTGCTTCAGGCAGCGAAAAAACGATACCACTTGCTTTAAAATGTGTAAGAAACGGCGGTGTTATATGTGTATTTGCAAGCGTACATTCTTATTCTCGCAACAAAGATTTAAGTGAAAAGTTGGAGGATAGTGAACTTATAAGAGGTGGCTACTGCCACCCCGAATTTCCTAACAACGAAATTTACTACAGGGACTTAACTGTTTTCGGAAGTTATTCGCCTGCTTCTTCTGACCTAAAAGATTCGCTGAATCTTTTGAAAGATAATATAATTAAAGTAGACGGGCTGTCGGCAGACTATAACTTTGATGAAATAAATCAGGCTATTGCAGATACTCTGTCAAATAAGATAATAAAAGCATATATAAAAATCCCTTAATGAATTTTTAGGTGTTAATTTTTTATTTCCTGTGTTTTGTATAATATGTATAGGCAGATTAAATATTTTTAAAAAATTCGGAGAAATTCCAAACAATCATGAACATGAATGCAGTTTTATTTTATGAGCCGGGAGTGGTTAAGTACGAAGAAATCGATGTTCCTGAAATAGGAGCAGGCGAAGTGCTTATAAAAATCGGCACTGCACTAACATGCGGAACTGATATTAAGACGTATAAACGCGGTCATCCTGTTTTAATCAAAACAGTACCGTCAGGATTCGGGCATGAATTTGCGGGAACTGTTTATAAAGTAGGAAAAAACGTAGAAGGTTTTGAAGTAGGGCAACGGGTCGTTGCAGCAAATTCCGCGCCCTGTCAGAATTGCTATTACTGCCGTATTCATGAATATAATCTTTGCGAAAATCTTGATCTTTTGAACGGCGCTTTTGCCGATTATATAAAAGTTCCCGAGCTTATAGTAAAACAAAATTTATTGCCTATTCCGGATCATATTACTTTTGAAGAAGCAGCATTCACAGAACCGCTCGCAAACGTGGTTCTCGGTGCTGAAGAATTAAATATCAAACAGGGGCAAACCGTTGGAATAATCGGTTTAGGCCCTATAGGTCTTTTATTTGTAAGACTTGCCAAGCTCAAAGGCGCAAGAGTCATAGCTGCTGGAAGAAATCCAATTAAATTACGGCTTGCAAAAGAATTCGGCGGGGCTGATGAAGTTATTAATCTGACAGAAGTTTCCGACCCTAAAAAAGCTTTTCTTGACTTTACACCTGAAGGAAAAGGACTTGATATTGCCATAGAAGCTGTCGGTCTTCCAGAATTATGGGAAAAAATGATTGATTTAGTGAGAAAAGGCGGAACTGTCAATCTTTTTGGCGGATGCAAATCAGGAACAAAGATTTCTCTCGACACAAGAAGAATTCATTATGACGAAATCAAAATAGCAAGTACTTTTCACCATACCCCCAGACATATCAGGGAAGCTTTAAGGCTTATCAGCGAGGGACATGTGGATGTGAGAAAACTTATCACCCATACCTTGCCGATTTCACAAATTGATGAAGCAATAAGGCTTCACAATGAAGGAAAAGCTATTAAAATCGCTTTAAAACCTTAAAATAAGTTTTTTTAAATGGTTCTATTTTTAAGAATAAAGTCATTTCCTCTAATTAATGCAAGAATTTTAAAGTGCTTAATGTTAACATATTATAAACTTTGCTTATAGGGGTTTTGGGAATGACAAATTTATTAGAAAAAAACTTAAATTACCTATCTAAATACAATCTTGAATTGGCAGAAAAAATTCGCAATCACAATAACTTAGAAGCCAATTACGAAATCAATCCGGCTAAATCCGGTGACAGTATATTGTATAAAAACAATATTCCTGTAGATGATTCTATGGACCCTGTTTGGAACGCTCTGGAATCTTATTCAAAGTTGGAATTTAAATCAATAAGAAGCATTACAGTGCTTCTTGGGATAGGATTAGGCTATACATTCAAAGAATTCTCCAAAAGATATGAAGGCAAAATTATATTACATGAGCCCAATCTGGAGTTTTTGCGAATAGCTTTTGAGTTTGTTGATTTTTCAGAAGAATTATCAAAAAAGAATATTATGATTACTCACACACACGATGATCTAAAAGCAGCATATAAAATTTTATTTTTCAGAGGCTACAAGTTTAATTTTTTACCGTCAAATTATTATTTGATTGAAGATAATGCAAACCTGCAGGAGTTTACTAATAAAATAAACAATAATCATGGTCTTTTTGAACAAAATTATAATAATTTATGGAAAAAAAATTATTTGTGGACAACTTTGCTGTTTCAAGATATTCCTTATGTTGTAAACAATCAGGACATGCATGTATTAAAAGACAAGTTTAAAAACAAACCTGCAGTAATATTATCAGCAGGTCCATCTCTTGATAAAAATATTGAAAACTTAAAACCATACAGAGATAAAGTAGTTGTATTCTGCGTGGGTGTTGCTTTTAAAACAGCTGTTAAACATGGCATAATTCCTGACTTTGTAGCAGTTATAGATAACAAAAAAGAAATTATAGATATACCTGAAATTGCTGATGTAAATTTGATAGCTTCAACAAATACTTTTGAAGGAATCTTTGAATTAAAACCGAAAAGATTTTTTAATCATCATAATAAAAACACCCCTGCCTGTGTTTGGCTGGCAAAAGTTCTTGGGATAACGAATTTAGATGAATATGAAACAGCGGGAACAGTTGCCATAAATTGCCTTTATACCGCTAAATTAATGGGCTGTGACAAAATAATTTTAGTCGGGCAGGATTTGGCATATACGGATAATAAATGTTATTCCAAAAATTCAGCTCATGCCGGTTTTAGCGTTAGTGAATCCAAAACAATTGAATTTGAAGGGGAATCTAATAAAACTGAGGAGGCGCTTAAAAATCAGAAAGAATTTTTGAACAAAGATTTATTATATGTAAAAGGTTTAAATGGGAAAAATCTTCTTACCAGACCTGATTATTATACTTTTATTTTGTATTTTGAAGAAATTGCAGAAAAATATGCCTCTGAAATTAAACTTATTAATGCCACCGAAGGCGGGGCTTATTTAAAAGGCTATGAACATATAACTTTGAAAGAAGCTCTTGAAAAAAATACTGATGCAAAAATAAATGTTGATGAAGCTTTAAAAGATACTCAATTAACAGCTTTAGAGATTTCAAAAAGAAACAAAAAAGTATTAAAAGAATTAAAAAGTATGATAACAAATTATAATGATGCAAAAAAAATTATTGATTTTGTGTTTAAAAAAGCAATTGCTCCTTATTTGAATTTTAATTTCAAAGTTCTTTATAATTACATTAAAATTAATTCTTATTGGAATATATTTCTAAAAGCATTTAAAAATCCTAATTCTTTATTGAATGAAGAAAAAATAATTTTATCTGAAACGATAAAATTAAGTATCGATTTTTCAGAAAATTTAAGAAAAAATATAAAAAATTTATTAATTCAAAATCCGAGAAATTTTTCAAATAGTTTAAAAATAATGAAAGACAATTATTTTAAAATAAAAGAAATATTAAGCTTAAACCCTTATTATAAAATGAGCTATTTAACTTCTTTTCTTGATCTGGATAATCAAATAAAGGATTTTGAGAATAATGACGAAAACTTGATTGAATTATCATATCAAATAAATTCGCTGTATTTAAATTTATATTATTATGGCTCAATATTTAATGAAAAAATTATAGCTAAACTAATAGACAAACTTGAAAAATCAGAATATTCAAGAATTCAATAAAATCAACTTACTGTATTATAATAAATCTTGATAAGATAGCCGGATGAGTAAAATATATGGAAAAAGTTTATTCAATAATATTAGCTTCAGGAAAAGGCGAAAGATTTGATTATTATAAACCAAAACAGTTTATTAAAATTGCGGGGAAAACGTTACTTGAACATACACTGGATGCTTTTGAAAATAACAGTGCTATTGACGAAATAATACTTGTAATTAATCCTCTATGCAAAGATTTAACAGAAAATATTATAATAAATAATCATTATAAAAAGATTAAAAAAATTCTTAATGGCGGAGAAACACGAAAAGAAAGTTCTTTCATCGGAGTTAATTCTATAAATGACGACGATGCGAAGGTTCTTATTCATGATGCTGTAAGACCTTTTATTTCGGATAGAATAATTAATGAATGTGTTGAAGCATTAGACAGGTTTTCTGCTGTTGATGTGGCAATAAAATCTGCTGACACGATTATTCAAATAAATGATGAGAATATTATTAATAATATTCCTCAAAGAAACTATATGATGAGAGGACAAACTCCTCAGGCTTTTAGAGTTGGTTTAATTAAAAAAGCCCATGAATTATCGGAAAAAGAAGGAAATTTTGAATTTACGGATGATTGCGGATTAATTGTAAAATACAATCTTGCTGATGTTTATGTAGTAAACGGGGAAGAAACCAACATAAAAATAACTTATCCCGAGGATATTTTTCTTGCGGATAAACTTTTCCAGATAAACAGTCATAAAGTGCCGGAAAATATAGGGCTTAATGAATTAAAGGATAAAGTTTTGGTTGTCTTCGGGGCAAGCAGCGGGATAGGCAAAGATATTTGCAAAATAGCCACAGATTATAAAGCAGCTGTGTACGGTTATTCGAGGAAAAACAACGTAAATATTGTCAATTCTGAAGATGTTCAAAAAGCTTTAAAAGAAGTTTATGACAAAGAGAAAAGAATTGATTATATTATAAATACAGCAGGTGTTCTTAATGTTGGAAAAATCGAAGAACGAGATATAGAAGATATTATAGAAGAAATCAATGTCAATTATATTGGAGCAATCAAAGTCATAAAAGCAAGCATTGAATATCTGAAAAAAAGTCAGGGAAGCTTATTACTATTTACTTCCAGCTCCTATACAAGAGGTCGGGCTCTTTATTCAACTTATTCTTCTTCAAAAGCGGCTGTTGTAAATATGATACAGGCGCTTGCAGAAGAATTTAAGCCGGATAACATAAACATAAACGCAATAAACCCTGAAAGAACAGCAACTGAAATGAGATACAAAAATTTCGGCAAAGAACCTGCAGACACACTTCTTAGTTCAGAGCAGGTTGCCGTTGATTCATTAAAAACTATTCTTTCTGATTTAACCGGTCAAGTTATTGATATCAGAAAACCCCAATAATATATGTAAATTTTATATAAGTTTTGTGTATTATACTTGCAATTTTAGGGGGTAAGTCATGGTTAAGGAAAATTAAGCGATTCCTTTTAAAGTTAATAGTAATATTAGCTGTAAAATATATTTTAAATTTTATGAACCACTTTTTTACTTTAAATAGTGCAGTATTTGCCAATACAGACGTGTTAAAATATATAATTATGCTTAAATATTTATAAGTATTTGTTAAATTAAAGCTATAATAAGCCTAATTCTTTTTTAGCAAATTCAAAAAACAACTTATTATCTCTAAATAAATGTTTATTTTCCTTTATTTTTTCATCAGACCAATTCCACCACTGAATTTTATTCAGTATTTCGATTTCATAGGAAGAAAATCTATATCTGATAATTTTTGAAGGAACTCCGCCTACAATTGCATAATCAGGAACATCTTTTGTAACAACTGCTCCGGCAGCAATAACAGCACCATTTCCAACAGTTACACCTCTTAATATTACTACATTACATCCAATCCAAACATCATTTTTTATTGTAACCGGTTCATTAAGATGCTGGACAGTATTAGGGTAATAATGTTTACAATCGTAAGAACAGTAATCTTTTTCACAATCTCCGCAAGGCAGATTTGTTAGCGCATCTTCATCTACAAGACCTTTTGAAAATGACCAATTAATATTTGCATATGTAAAGCCATGGGTCGATATTGTATCTATAGAATGATTTGATATTGCTATTATTGAATTTCCGTTAATTGAACAATATTTTCCTATACTCTTAACGCCTTCCCAATATACCTGCGCATCATTGTAATATGTATGAGCTCCAACTTTTTTATTTATTTTTTGTGCTAATTTATCAACTTTGAAGATTAATATAAAGTTCAAATTTTCTTCGAAGCCGGCTTTTATAAGCCCTGCTGCAATTTCTTCAAAGGCATAACTTGCAATTATGACAAATATTTCTTTTTTATTTTCTTTGTCTAAAACAGATGGTGAAAAAACTTCTTTATTTTTAAAAACTGTAATTTCGTTATATTTTTTTCCGTCAATAAAATAATTTACTTCCTGCTCAAAATATCTCAAAGCATAGTAATGTTTTTCTGCTGATTCCCCTGTCCCCCAAATCACTATTTTTTTATTTTCAAGCTTTTTAAGATTTTTAAAAATAAAATTATGTATATCTAACATTTAATATAAACCTTAATCTATTTTTATAAATAACAACTACCTGTTAAAAAACAGGCAGCTGGTATTTGTCTATTTAATTTTATTATATCTTTAGAACATTCTTCTGGCAATTAATAAACATTTGCAAGATTTTCTTCATTATTAAACTATTATTTAATAACCGCCGTATTCTTCTATAAGCAACCATGTTTCACCATTACCAATTGTATTTAATGTATTAACAGCCGAAAATCTAACATCTATATCAGTATTCACACTAGGTGTTATAAAGGCAATACCTAATGGTACTGGATTTTGGGCAGCGCCTGCATTAACTGTAATACACCATACTACTTTACCTATATAAGCCGACCCCGTCCTATTATATATTTGTGCTGCAACATATCCCGCAGTACTGGCATGTGTTGCATATAAAGAGAACATAATTTTATAAGTTTTTCCGGCGGTAAGGGTTACAATTCCGTTAGCTTGCCCTGAACCAGTAGCGAGTCCACCAAGAGAACCTTCAGATGTATTAAATTCAACATGGTTGTTAACTGCTACATTACTTGTTTGGTTGACAGATAATGTGTATAAACCATATTTAAAAGATGAATTACTAAAATAACCAAGTGAATTCCAGGTTGTTGAACCGTCTCCGAATTTAATTCTGTTTGTATCTGTTTCTAACCCCATTTCACCCGGTGCCAGAGTTGGATCGTTAGATGTCCAGTTTGCTGCTGTGTCATTTCTTAACTGAATTGTTGTGTTGCCCATTGCATATTTCTCCTTTTCTTCACCAAACACTAAAACATTACTGTAAACATTACTGTAAACATTACTACAAACATTACTGTAAACATTACTACAAACATTACTGTAAACATTACTGTAAAATATAGTTTAATAAAATACAAGTTAAATTTTGTGAACCACTTTTTTACTTTAAATAATGCAGTATTTACCGATACAGACGTGTTAAAATATATAATTATGCTTAAGGAAACAAAATGGGAAAAACAGTAGTTATACATCAGCCTGACTTTATGCCGTATTTGGGATTTTTCCACAGGTTATTATATTGTGATTTATTTATAATTCTTGACCATGTGCAATACGTATCAAAAGGCAGTGGCTGGCACAATAGAGATAAAATAAAGACGCAAAACGGAGAAAAATGGATTACGATTTCTGTTGAAAAAGCCCCTTTAAATACATCTATATATGAAATTATTCTTTCAAAAAATGACTGGGAAAAAAACAATCTTAACCTGATTGCAGAAAATTATAAAAAAGCTGAATTTTTTGATGAAATTATGCCTTATATTCAGGAATTATATTCTTTTGAATGTGAAATGATGATGGATTTTAATTTGAAATCAA
>MFRJ01000028.1:14603-22319 GCA_001784535.1 Candidatus Melainabacteria bacterium GWA2_34_9 | reverse complement strand
TTTTTATAGAAATAATTGATAAATTAAACGATTTATTTTCTTTATTTTTTAATCAAAAGTCTTTAATTTCAAATATTCAGGAGTTTGAAGCTTTCAATTACAGAATCACCTATCATTTTAAAAGTTTAATATCTAATGATAAACAAGATAGCTTTCATTTTTTAAGTTCTAATATTTTATTTAAAGACATAAAAGATGACCTTAGTACAGTTATTCAGAACTGGTTTGATAAATATGATGATTATAAATATCTAATACATTCAATTTGCGAATATGACAACCCTAAATATTTAGATGATATTTTTTCAAGACAAGTACAGCTTTTAGAAACATATGGAAACATTAAAAGTAAAGGTGGTGGCTCAACTAGAGTAGACATTTTTACTTCTTTAAATAGCATAGAAGATGATTTGTTTAAAAAGATATTTTTCCTTGATAAAGATATTCATGAGTTTGATGTTAAAAGCTTTTTTAATAATTCTGAAAAAGCTTTACCGATAGAAAATATTAAAAAAAATACTGCTGATTTATTAATGAATATACGTAATCATTTTACACATCCATATAGAAATGGCAACTTAAAAACACCTTTGGATGACAATATTTCTGAAATTTTTATAATAAATAAATCTAACACTTTAGATTATAGAAAAATTAAAGTGTTATCAAATAGTTTAAAAAAAGCTATTGATGTTATTTTATTTAAAGAATTAGAAATAAATGTAGAAAATCATTCTAATTTGATTCCCAATTACTAAAATTTTCTATTTTCTAAAGATTACTATTTCATAAAAACAGCTAAAGTTATGCTAAATTTCTTCCGTAATATTACCGTAATGACAATGTAAAATCATAGGATTTGTATTTTTATCAAAATAGTTAAACCCCTTATAATTATTGATTATTTTAATCGAAAAGCCTTGTAAAAACGCCAGTGTGGGGGTCAGGAGTTCGAATCTCCTACGCTCCATTTTTCATTCCATATAGGGGAGCGAAGCCCCCTTTTTTAATACAAAAGCCCCACCATTGCGGGGCTTTTTGCTGGATATAAAATTAAAGAGAATTTTAAAATGAGAAATTTTGTGTAATTTTTGTGCAAATTAATGCGAAATTCTCTTTAATTTTTCACTAGCCCCCGATGCATTTCAGTCACAAAAAAGCTGTTGTTTTTATCAACAGCTTCAACATGTAAAAGAGTTTAAATATTTAATAATTTCCTTTGCTCTTTCCAATCAAGAGTATTAACTTTTAAAAGTTTTTGAACACTCATATCTGAAGGTTGAGTACCGTTCAAAATTTGTTCAACAATATCTGGGGCAAGAAATCTCAAACGTAAAATATCTTTAACATATGTATTATCGCTAAGCTTCTCCATTTTTTGTATGTCTATACTACTTTTAGCTTCTCCTGTAAATAAAAGATTGTTCCAATAGTAGCTTTTTGCAACAGCTTTAATTAATTGATGATTAATATTAACTGCATGTTTTTGAGAATCTGTGATTATTATTACACCACCATTTTTAGAAGATTGTGATACCCGTAAGGCTTTTGTAATAAAAATTGAATCAAAGTATCTTTTTTTATTTCTTCTGGCAGCATTGTGTTGTAAGTTACCGCATTTAATGTTTTTAACAATTGTTGCTTGCAAATAGTAATTTCTATTTTTTCTTTATGCAAAACTACTTTATTTAATATTGTTCTAATTAAAGCACTATCAAATCGGCTTTTAATATCTTTTTGTAAGCTTTTTATTGATAGTAATATTTCTTTTTGCTTATGAACATTGTATTGTTCGATATATTGTTGAATATTTTTTGTATTAAATAAAAATGTTTTAATTTCTTCAGTAACAACTTTTTCTATTTCGCCAGCTGGAATTTTTGAAATTGAACCAGCTTCATGTCTTCTGCACTGAATTATCGCTTGGCTGACGTAATATCTGTACTTCCTATTTCTTGTATTACTATGACTGGGACTCATATAGTTGCCATTATTATCAAAAATCTTTCCTGCGAGTAAAGATGGATTTTTAGAATCTAAAAATAATTTTTTCGAAATTCTATTTTCCTTCATAAGTTTTTGAACTTTTTCGAAAACTTCATTGTCAATTATAGCTTGATGCTCACCGTCATATACTTTATCTTTATGCGTAATTAATCCAGCATAAATTTTATTTTGAAGAATATGATATAAAGCACCTTTTAAGAAAAATATATTATTTTTTGTTTTGATATTATTTTCTTTCAGATAACTAATTAAATCTGGCACACTTTTTAATTCCAGATACTTTTCAAAAATTATTTTTACCGTTTTACTATGGATAGCATCTATTATGAGCTTTTTGTCTTTTAGTTGATAACCAATAGGAGCTTTACCACTCATCCACATACCTTTTTTCTTTGAAGCAGCTATTTTATCCCTAATTCTCTCTCCGGTAACTTCCCTTTCAAACTGGGCAAAAGATAAGAGAATATTAAGCGTAAGTCTTCTCCTACATTGTTTTATTCTACATAGGAGTTACTAAGTTTTAAATATGGGAGTTTTTTGGGTTGATGTCAATTTCAGACAATTTTATAGTGCATTTCTTTTTAACAAAATTCAAATCGCCACGCATTATATCGCTACGTAATACAGTTTCATATCGTTTAGCTTCTTTTTCTGAAGTAGCACCTTTGCAAGCCTTTGACCTTGCCCCGTTTTTTGGGGAGAAGGTCAGGTATCAAATCCTTACCTGTCTTTATATCCAATGACTTTGTTAAAATTTATATCAAAACAGAAAATATATTAGTTATAAATCAGTATGTTTGATTTACATTAATTATGGCTGTATCGTTTTTTGAGTGTAATGATAAGAAATGAAAAAAATATTTTTACCTTTATGTTTATCCATAATTTTATTGATCCCTGTCGTTTTTGCCCAAGAAAACACAGAAATTTATAATGGTACAAATAAAACATCACAGAAATCTATTGAATCTAATGCTAATAATGCCAAAATGTACTGTGAAAATGGATATCTAATGGAGACGTTAAAAGAGTATTCAAAGGCTATCGAAGACTTTGACAAGGATTTAGAACTTAATCCTAATTATGCTGAAGCTTATTATGGCAAAGCAATAGCAGAAAGTAATTTAGGAAAAAACAAAGATGCTATTTACGATTACAGTCAGGCTATAGAACTTAATTCCAAATACGCAGAAGCATATTATGGCAGGGGAAACAGTGAAAATATTTTATTAAAACCAGAAGAAGCTATAAAAGATTTTGATAAAGCTATAGAACTTAATTCCAAATATGATGAAGCTTATTGTAATAGAGGTGAGCTAAAAGTAACTTTGGGAAAAAGCAAAGATGCTTTAAAAGATTTTGATAAAGCTTTATCGATTAATGCTAAAAATATAAAAGCAAACCTTTTGAAAAACATCACCCAACAAAAGCTGAAAATGTATGAAAAAAAAATTGAAATTTGCAATAAAACAGTTGAATTAAATCCAAACGATTTTAAAGCATATTATCTTAGAGGCTGTACTAAAAGAGCATTAGAAAATAACGAAGAAGCTATCGAAGATTTTAGTAAAGCTATTGCACTTAATCCTGAATATGCTGAAGCCTATTATCTTCGAGGAATGACAGAATGTGATATTGGTAGAACTAACGAAGGCAAAGCAGATTTTGATAAAGCTCTTAAACTCAATATTGACTTTAAAAATGCATATTTGAATATGTTTCCTGCTAAATATCTTCCAGAAAATTTAAAAAATAAAAGAATAGAAATAACATCAGAAGCATACCAAAAGAATGGACTTCGTTATATTGAACAAGGAGAAAACAATGAAGCTATAAAAAACTTTAATATAGCTCTTGAACTTAATCCAAATAACACTCAAGCATATAAAGACTTGAAATATTTATTATCTAATTCAGAGAAAAACGTGAAAATTAATCCCGAAAGTTTTCCTTCCAGAAAAAACATGTCAACTGAGGAAAAATTTAATAATATTTGTAATGCACAGGTTACTCGTCCAATGGAATACGAAAATGATGACGACTGGGATTCTGAAGCTGATAGATATAAACTGGAAAATCCTGTCTTGTTTCCCATAGTTCGTTGGAGTAAACAGGAAGGTACAATAGATCGACTTAAAATGGGATATATGGATAAAACAGGAAAGATTATTATTAAACCTCAATACTGGTATGCTGATGATTTTTATGAAGGATTAGCCCGTGTTTACCTTGGTGGTAATCGATGCGCAGGTCATTTTTGCAAGGACATGTATGATACACAATATTTATATGGCGGAAAATACGGATATATCGGCATAAAAGGTGAATTTGAAATCAAACCCAAATTTGTATATGCCAGCAGATTTAGTGAAGGATTCGCAGCAGTAAAAATTAAAGATAAATATGGATATATAAATAAATTAGGTAAAATTGTAATCAAACCCAAATTTTACTGTGCAGGAGAATTTGAAGCAGGACAAGCATCAGTTTGTATGAATAATAAAACTTATAAACGTATACTAATCAATAAAAAAGGAAAGCTTGCGCAGAAAGATCCTAAATATGACAGAGTTCACAAATTTTCTGAAGGAATGGCTATTGTAGAAAAAGATGGCAAAATGGGCGCTATCAATTCTGAAAAAAACTTAGTTATTTATATTGATTATGATTATTTATCTTCTTTTAGAGAAGGCTTGGCTGTTGCGAAAACAGGAGGATGGTATGGATTCATCGATAAAACAGGGGAATTTGTAATAAAGAATAAGTTTAATCGTGTTAGTCCTTTTTCGGGAGGATTGGCAGCAGTAGATGCCCCTGCTGAAGCTAAAGAGTCTAATGGTTACAAATATTATGTTGATAGGGGAGGATATATAGACAAAAGTGGAAATTTTGTTATAGGTCCAATGAAAATGGATTGGAACTACTCGTTTGTATGTGATATAGCTCCCGTAAAAGTTTTTTCAAAACTAGAAGGAGATTGGGTATATATTGATAAAACAGGTAAATATATTTATTTAAATCCTGATCCAGATGTAATAATTAAGTTATCAAAGGATGATTCGTTGATTTATATTGCTAAATATAGTGGCAATAATGAAAATTTACCCGATTATATCCCTAAAATAGTCAAAAAAATAAAACAAAGCTTGAGCCTTTTTGCATCTTCTAATGAAAAAATCTCTGTAGGGTTTCAAATAGATGAAAAAGGAAATATTGTTAATAACAAAGTATTAGTATATCAATCGTCAGGTGATAAAGTTTATGATGATAACTTTACGACTGCTATCATAAAGTTATCTCCTTTTGGCGCACCAAGCCAGAATTGTTCCAATTGGGGCAAAACGATAAAAATTGATTTTGAAAATAAATCAGGTAAATTAGACCAGAAGCTTGAACATTCATTTAATTTGGTTCAAGAAAATCCAAATTATTGAATTATTAAAGTGTTTAAATATAATGAAAAAGAGAATTAAATTAGTATTTTTGGTACAGGGCTCCTTATAAAATATGTGGGGATAATTATGAAAAAATTTTTATACGTATTATTAGCTATTATTTTAGTAATATTACTAACCAATCTTGGGAACAAGAAAGCTCTTGCCTTTAACAATATAAGTAATCTAAATTTATCAAAAGATAAAAAATTAAGTGTTAGCAATGCAAAAGACGTTGATTTTGGTCCTTATATGAGAGAACTTCAGAGAAGGATTAAAAGAAACTGGCATCCACCAAAAGGCGCCGAAAACAAACGTGTTGCTGTTCTCTTTAAGCTTAGCAGAGACGGTAGTTTATTAAGCTTAAATATAAGCAAATCTACAGGTGTTACTGATGGAGATAAAGCAGCACTGGAAGCTATTAAGATGAGTGCACCTTTTCGACCTCTTCCTTCTGAATATAACGGTAAAGACATAGATATACAATTTACATTCGATTATAACGCATTTAGCATAGGTAGCAGTATAGATAATAATAAAAAAAGCGAATTAACCCATCCAAGCGTCTCTTATAATCCTTTATACAAGTATTTGATTGTTGATAAAGACGGAAAATTTATCACAAAAACAAACTATGACCAGATTAATATTATTGATGGTAATTTCATTGCCGTTTGCATAGATAAAAAATGGGGTTTTCTGGATAGAACAGGTAAATATATTATTAAACCTCAATTTTCTGACACAAGAAATCTTACAAACGAATTAACAGCTGTATTACTTGACAATAAATGGGGCGTTATTGATAGGAATGGTTGTTATATAATTGAACCCAAATTTAACGAGATTAGTAATGATTATCACTACGGTCAACAACAACTTAAAGTAAAAATAAACAATAAATGGGGAATTATTGACTATAGTGGTAATTATATTATTAAGCCGGAATTTGATTCTATTGGAGCTTTTTCTGAAGGACTTGCGCCAGTAAAAATCGGGGATAAATTTGGCTATATTAACTACAAAGGTGAAATTGTTATACAACCTCAATTTGAAGAAGCAGAATCATTCAGAAACCTTAATTTTATTGTTGAATCAAAAGTAAAATCAAACGGTAAATACGGGATAATAAACATTAAAGGAGAATATATAGTTAAACCTGAATATGATGCAATTTCTTTTATAAATCAAATATTATTTTCAGCAAAAAAGAATAATAAATGGGGATTAATTGGATTAAATGGAGAAATAGTTGTAGAGCCAAAATTTGATGAAATAAGTAATTTGTATAATTATTCTGTAAACAATGCAATATCGGTAAAAATAGATAACAAATGGGGAATAATTGATAAATCAGGAAAATATCTTGTAAATCCAATATCAGATAAACCTATAATTTATAAAAATGGATTCGCTGTTATTACTTTTGAGTCTAAAAAAGAAGATTCATCTAGTTCATCTGTTAAGCCTAAAATTCAAAATAAAACAAAATAAAAAGACACACTATACTATAGCAATATTTGTTTTAAAAATTAGAGACTATTTACAGGGATTAAATTTACATTTTTATTTAAAGGAAACAGTTCTTTATATAAACAAATTACAGCCCCTTCTCCAATAGGTTTTTTCAGGCTTTCTATTGCGGAAAATGATTTAATGCTCGACAAGCTTGGAGTTGCTGTTTTTTTGACTTCCACAGGATAAAGCGTTCCATTATACTCAAAAATAAAATCTATTTCGCGCTGGTCTTTATCTCTATAAAAATAGATATTTGGATTTTTACCGTTATTCCAATATGATTTTAAAATTTCCGCAAAAACATATGTTTCGAAAATTGCACCGCTCATTGCTCCTGATTCCAATGTTTTTGGACTATCCCAACCTGTCAGATAACTGCAAAGCCCAGTATCCAAAAAATATATTTTAGAAGTTTTTATAATTCTTTTTGTAATGTTGTTATAATAAGGTTGCAAAAATTTAATTATGCCAGAAGTTTCTAGAATTGAAGCCCATATTTTAGCTGTTTTTACGTCTATATCAGCATCACGAGCAATGTCTGCATAATTTATTAATTGCCCGGTTCTAGCAGCTATTGTCTTTAAAAAATTAAAAAATCTCAATTCACTACCAATTTTTGTAATATCCTTAACATCTCGTTCAATATAGGTTTGTATGTATGAACTATAAAAAAGATCACGAAACATATTTTTATCGGAAATTAGTTTCGGAAATGAACCTCGATAAATTGATTCATACACTTCATTTACGTTTGGTG
>MFRJ01000028.1:9859-14561 GCA_001784535.1 Candidatus Melainabacteria bacterium GWA2_34_9 | reverse complement strand
ATCAAATGAAATTTTTGTGAGCCTGTTAACCAAAATAGTCCCGGAGTTTTATTTTTATCGACATACATTTTGATATATGAGAATACTTCAGGCGCATATTGTACTTCATCAATAATTAACGGAGGTTGATGAATTTGTAAGAAAAGAGCCGGATCTGTTTTAGCCAATTGTCTTTGTTCTAAATCATCCAGAGTTACATATTTTCTTGTACCATCAGAAATATCTTCTAATAAAGTTGTTTTTCCAACCTGTCTTGGACCTGTAAGTAATAAGACAGGAAATGATTTGGATACTTCTTCAATAGTTTTTTTCAGGGTTCTATTTATCATTCTTTTACAACTTCGTACAATATGGAATACAAATCCATTATATACGAAGTATTTTGTTTTTTCAACTAAAGCATAAAATAAAAATCAATTAGTTTAAAGTTGGCTTCTAAAATTAAACAAAGGTTAATACTGAAATGATTAGCTGTTATTGAGTGATTTGTAAAGAAATTATTGAAAAAGAGTAAAATTGAAGAAAAAACAAGTTGAATAATGAATTGATTTGTCAACGAGAGAAAACGAAAGACAAAATAAATCAGGAAACCCCACAAGATATGCGAAGTTACCTGATTTAAAAGAAAATAGTTAAAAATATATTTATAGTTGCTAGTGATAAAATAAACTTGTTTTTGGCAAAATTTTTTCTGTTCTTCAAAAATATTACCCTGTTATTTAGATAAAAATCCCTGTTAATTTTTTAGGGAATTTGGGATAAAAAGCAAGACTGTACCTGTATTAAAAATTAAAATAAAGGTAAAATTTTAATAATTTCCCTATAAATTCCCTGTTATTTTATTTCAAAAAAGAGAATAATGCTGTCAAGACTGCGATATCCATATCTTTTTCAAAACAGGGGAGCGAAGCCCCTTTTTTGTTGACAAATTTCCCGCATCCATGGCGATTTCTGCCCGTTATAAAATTAAAGAGAATTTAAATATTTAACAGTTTTCTATATTCTTTTCAATCAAAAGTCTTAGCCTCAAGAAGTTTTTCAAAACATTTAACCTAAAACTCTTTTTAGTTTCAAACTTAAATAATGATATGTCATCGTTATTATTTTAAAGCTTTTAAAACATCGTTTGTAATATCTTTTCCGCCGTATAATACGTTATTTTTTACTAAAACAAAATCATAATTATTAGATTTAGCAAGATTATTTATAACAGTAGTAATACTTTTATCTATCTCAGCAAGTTGTTTTTGATATTCCGTATTTATTGCTTTTTTTCTATCCTGTAATTCTTTATTATATGTAGCTTCCAGATTTTTCTTTTTAGTTGTATCTTTTTCCTCAGTAAGTTTCTTCCTTACATCTTCTACAAATTTCTTAAGTTCGAGAAGTTTTGATTTTTGATTTTCTTTTAATGTGTTTATCTTATCATAATTTCTTACAATTTCCTGAATATCCACTACAGCAATATTTGAACTATTATTTCCCTGAGAAAAAGCCATATTATTAATTGTAATTACAATTCCCAGAGTTAAAACTGCAATTACAACAAATCTTGATAATAATTTCATTTCCAGTCCTTTCTTAATGATTAAAATAAATTATATAATTTTTATGCTAAATCCAAGCACGAATCTTGTCAAATAATCAAAACCCACAAATTAATTGTATTTACATTTCTTTATGAATATTATTCCTTTGTTTTTGTTTATTTTAAAATTTACTAATGAGGCTAAAAGTATTTTTAATAATATATTTGTTATGTTTTGGATTGACTTCAATTGCTGCAGACTTGCCGGCAAATCTGCAGCCGGGAAGTCTGCAGCAGCATGAAATTAATATACAGGAACAAAAAGAAAAAGAAAACCAGCTATTAATGAAAAAAAAAGAAAGTGAAGCGGAAATTGATTTAGAAGACCTTCGATATAAAAAAGCGCCTCTTCCTGATAATTCAAATAAACCAATGGTTTTCATTAATTCAATAAACATTAATTCATCTTCTGTCCTACAGGAGAGGGAATTAAACGATATTAAATCCAAATACATTAATAAAAAAATGAGTATTGACGATATAAATGCAATGCTAGTTGAAATTAATAATTTATATAAAAAAAGAAATTATATAACGGCAAAAGCCATATTGCCCTCTCAAACTATAAAAGGCGGCGTTTTAAATATTGAATTAATTGAAGGAAAAATTGGCAAAATTATTGTTAAAGGCAACAAATTTACCAGAAAATCATACATAACAGACAAATTTTCCCAAAAACCAGGGGATGTGTTTGATGTAAAAAAGCTGGAAAAAGATATAATTGGTTTTAATGATAATAATGATGTCAAACTTAAAGGAAAAATTCAGGCAGGCGAAGAGTATTCACAAACCAACGTTTATTTAAACGCTTATGAGCCAAATCCTTTTCATTTTGTACCAACATTTGATAATACAGGCAGAGACTCAGTTGGACTGTTAAAAGCAGGGATCATGCTCTCTGACGACAGTTTGTTTGGCTATCGCGATAATATTACGTTAGGCACAAGCCTTGCACGAGGAACTACAGGCGCATATGCAAACTATGGATTTCCTCTGGGAAATAAGGGAACAAAAATAAACGGTTTGTTCTCTTATAACCATATTAAAATAGTTGAAGGTGATTTTAAGCCTTTAAGAGTAACAGGCGATTCATTTATATATGGACTTAATGTTTCTCATCCTCTGGTGTCAAATAAAAGAATGAAATTAAACGGCAATATTGGCTTTAATTTTAAGGAATCAACCACATTTTTTGATAAATTCAGGACATATGATACACCTGTAAGAACTATAAACACAGGTTTAAATGCCGAGATAAATGACAAATACGGGGTTTGGCATACGGGACATAACTTTGTTACCGGTCTTGAAATACTTGGAGGCACAACAGCCTTTTTCAAATATGAAGGAAGTTTGTACAGAGTGCAAAAATTACCGCATGGAATTATCGGTCTATTCAGGACAAACACTTTGTTATCGCCGACTGAAGATTTGCCTTCCATAGAACAACATCAGGTAGGAGGTTCTTCAACAGTAAGAGGATTTTCTGAAGGACTGCTGATTGGCAATAACGGATATTTTACAAGCATGCAACTTATTTTTCCTTTGTCTTTCCTTCCGGAACGTTTTTGTAAAATCCCACTAAAAAAGACTTTAAAAGGAGAAATATTTGTAGACCATGGGGCAGCTTATCCTCACAGGCCGGGAGGCGAATCAGCCACTCAATATGATTATTTGACAAGTGCAGGAATGGGCTTAAGAATTGATTTTTCCGAATATATAACAGGCGTGATTGATTGGGGTTTTGGAATGGGAAGACGTGAGTCAGACCAACCAACCGCAAGGCTTCACTTTAGCCTTCAGGCTAACCCGTTACAATTCTTAAATAAAGAAAGGTTATAAGACAATTTTTTATTTTAGGGTTTTTATAATTTATATAAATATAACAAAATATGGGGAAGATAATAAATTAACATGTTAAGGAAGCTAAAAAGACAAAAAATTAAAAAATCAAAGCAGCCAATAAACCTTTATAATTCGAACCAAAGGTTAATAGCTTCAACATTATTAATTGCATATACATCCTTTATTTTCCAGCCTATAGCCTATGCACAGCAAATAATCACTGACGGACGCACAAACACTACTGTTGACGTAAACGGTACAGTATCAAACGTCAGCACTTCAACGATTCATGGAGCAAATGCCTTTAACTCTTTTAGCAGATTTAATGTTAATGAAGGAAATACAGTTAATTTAATAGTTCCAAACAGTGCAGCAAACCTGATTAACCTTATTAATGGAGAAACAAGCCGAATTGACGGTATTTTAAATTCGTTAAAAAACGGACAAATTGGCGGTAATGTATACCTACTTAATCCCGATGGTGTTATTTTCGGTAAAAACAGCAATGTTAACGTTGGTTCATTAAACGTTTATACCCCAACAAAAGACCAAATGAACAAATACCTTGACCTCAACGGAAACATAAATAACGTTGAAATCGGTAAATTAACTAACGGTGAAGTTGCGCTTACTGACAGCGGTTTAATTACCGTAGACGGAAAAATCAATGCATTAAAAGACGTTACTTTTGGTGCAGGAAACGTAAATATTAACGGAGATATCTTATCAGGAGCTGCTTTCCAAAACAACAAAGTTGATTTTAGCGATGTTGTAAATGTAAATGGATATAACGCTAACAATATGAGTATGGTGGCAGAAAACGGTGAAATCGTAATTAAAGCCGTCAACAATGTTGAAATTAGCGGAAAAGTTGTAAATGACGGCTCAAATAATCGTAATGCCGGCAATATCGATATTGATGCAGGAACTAATATAGTAATAAACGAAAATGCCGTTATTTCTGCAAAGGGAATGGACGAAAATTCAAACGGCGGAAACATTAATATCCTTGCCCAGAATGATACAACCTTTAAGAAAAACGCCCTGATTGACGTCAAAGGTGGAATGCTCTCAGGCGATGCCGGATTTATAGAACTGAGCGCCAAAAAGAACGTTAACTTAAACGGCGGTGTATTTGAAGCATTTGCGCAAAACGGCAAAAACGGAACTATATTAATAGATCCTGAAAACCTTTATATAACAACAAATAACTTATCAAACGGCGCAAATATTTCTCTTGAGGCAGATAAATTAATAGATGTTGCTGAC
>MFRJ01000028.1:9206-9841 GCA_001784535.1 Candidatus Melainabacteria bacterium GWA2_34_9 | reverse complement strand
ATTGCTCAGCTTCGCAGATAGCGGATATACTTCAGGTGATATTAACTTAACAGCAAGCGCTAACAGAAATTCACCCGTATATGCCAATATTAATTCATTAATTGATATTGGTCAGAATGTTGTTTTTAACGGCAATAATATTTCACTTAAAGCAACTGCAGACAGTACAAATTATTTTGACGAAAATACTTCAAGTTTTGTAGACACTGCCTTGGATTATTTGGATAATTTTTCGCTTTTTGCAGGATATTCTGAAGTTAAGGCAGAATCTAAAATCAATATAGGCAGCAGCACAACAATAACAAGTAAAAATGATTTTACCGCCGAGTCAAAAACTACAGCTGAAGCAAAAATAACAACAACTACAACCGGTGTTGGTGTTTCTGTAGCGAAAGTTGATTCTGATGCCAATATTACAATAGGTGAGAATGTTTCAATTAATTCCGGCAAAGATATCAAAATAAATGCATCTAATGATTCAAAATTGAATTCTTCCGTAACAGCTTATTATTTTGGTGATAGTGCAGGTTTATCGACTAATATAACTTTTGCTTACGGTGACATGAAAGCAGATACCAAAGTTGATATATCAAATACTTCCAGCTTAACAGCAGGTTCAAATATAAACATAAATG
>MFRJ01000028.1:943-9182 GCA_001784535.1 Candidatus Melainabacteria bacterium GWA2_34_9 | reverse complement strand
ATAAAATCAAACGTAACAGTAGTTGATAAATATGATAATTATGACAGCAATCCTGATAAAAACTTTGAAGCAGGGAACTCAACAAAAGCATCTACAGATGTAGGCAGCGGAATTGGCGGCAAAATCATGGTTCCTATTGCCAAAAATACAGGCTTAAAGGGCAAAATGTCAAGCTGGTTTGGCAATAAGAACCAATCTACAGCAAATTCCCAGTCGGGCGGAACCAAACTGGCACTGGCTGGTGGAGTTGCTTACGCAAATCATACAAATAATTCCAAGCTTATTATAAAAGATGGAGCGAAACTGGAAGCTAAAGATACGACAAGCGGCTCCGGCAACATAATTTTAAATTCCGAAATAAAAGAAATGGTTGAAGTTTCAGCCAAAAGTTTTGTTAATCCGCAAGATGAGCAGAAAAAAGCAAATGCTGTTTCAGCAGCAGTAGCAATATCCACATTTAATAATAATTCCGAAACTAAAATCGGGAATGGTTCGATTTTAAATGCTTCACACAATATTGAAGTAAAATCAAAATACAAAATGCCTTATCACATTACCTGGCATGAAATTAACGGTGTCAGTGATATTTTCGAAAAATTAAACGGTGATTTAGGCATACAAAACGGAATATTTACTACATGGGCAAGATCAACCGCCGGAACGAGCGATGGTTCAGGTGGTTCAGGCGATGGCATAGGAATCGCCGGTTCTTTTAATGTTGCTGACTTTAACTCTACAAGCAAGGCTATTATTGGTAATAATGTAAAAATAAACCAGGATGCATCATTTAAAACAAATACTCAAAAACTTATTGTAGACGCAATAAGTGAAGCCCAAACAGTTAATTTTTCAGGCATAGTAGGGCTTAAGTTCTTTGGGGCTGATGGAGGAAAAGGCGGAGCAGGCGGTTCTTACATTGATATTGGTTATAATAATGACGTACAGGCAATAATCAACTCCGATTCAACTATCAATGCCAATTATCTACAGGTTAATGCTGATTCAGCCGTGAATAATTTATCAATTGCCGCATCCGCCGCAAAAGCCGGTAAGTATGCTTTTTCCGGCAGCTTTGGATTTTTAAATATTGATAATACAACATTAGCTCAAATTGATAGCGATTCAATTATTAATATCGATAGTATTAGCGGATTTTCAGTAGCTGATGAAATAGAAAACGGTCTTGAAGTAACAGCAACTGATGATTCTAAAGCAATAAATATAACAGGCGGCGTCGCAAAAGCAAAAAATGCCGGTATTGGCGCATCACTTAGTGTTTCAGAAATAAAAAGAGACACACAGGCAATAATAGGTAAAAATGTTGACAATGCAAGCGTTAAAGATAATCTTATTTTAACAACAGATTCAAGCATTTTAACAAAAGCTAAAAATACAGGATTAATAAGCACCTGGGGACTGGCAGGAGCAATCGTATCAAATGAACCATCAGGTGTAGGATCTAAAGATGCTGCCAACAAAGGAGGAGCATCTGGTTCAGGACAATACGGTCTTGCTGTTTCAGGTGATGTCGGAATATCAACAATAAATGAAACAATTAAAGCTTACTTAAATGATGTAACTCTTGATACAAAGGCTCATAACTTAAGCGTAAATGCAGTATCAGACAATGACATTGATGCAGTTTCCGGTTCTGCAGCCCTCTCTCTGGGAGGAACTCAAGGAAAATCTCTTGGTATTGCGGGTTCATACAGTTCTAACGAAATTAACTCTGATATTGAAGCATTTATTTTAGATACTGATATTGATAATTCTACCCAAGGTGGGAATATAACCCTTGATTCTGAATTTACGGGCGATATTTGGACTATTTCAGCAGGTGCCTCAGGGGCAACAGGAATTGGTGGAATTGCTGTTGCAGGTTCCGTATCTATAAATGATTTAAACATCAAAAATTCAAGTTATATCAAAGACAGCACTATAAAAGATATCACTAATGTTAGCTTGTCAACAACAAACAATGCTGGAATTCAGGCTTACGGCGGCGTTTTGTCTGCAGGCAGCACAGCAGGAGTTGGCGCTGCATTAGCTTTAAATTCTATGGGAGAAGATGAAGCTAACAAAAATTCAGCTTATATTTCAAATTCAACAATTACTAATACAGGAAACATAAAGCTTGATGCCGATTCTAACAACACAATTAAAACAATTACCGGTACAGTCGGAGTTGGAAAAACAGCCGGAGTTGCGGTAAGTGTCTCGTTAAATGAAATTAATAACAATACTTCTGCTTATGTCGAAAACTCCTCTTCTTTAACACCAGGTGGAAAATTGGAAATTGATACAGATGATACTTCTGTTATAAAAGCAGTCGTAGCTTCTGCAGCTGTGGCAGGTAGTGTGTCTGCTGGGGTATCCATTGTTACTAATGATATAAACAACGAGATAAAATCTTATATCGATTCTTCAAATGTTAATGCAACAGGCGACATAAGCTTATCCGCTACTTCTGATAATACAATAGAAGCACTATCTTTAGCATTCAGTACTTCAGGAAGCGTAGGGCTTTCTGGTTCTGACGCAAGCAACGAAATTGACAATAAAACTAAATCATACATAACAAATTCAAACGGTACAAATAAAATAAAATCTGGCAGCGGAAATATAACTTTATTTGCCGAAGATACTTCCGGAATAAAATCCATTGCGGGTTCGGCTGCTATTGGAGGCTTTGGATTTGGTGTTTCCTTAGCTGATAATACTATACAAAATGAGATTGAAACTTATATTTCAAATTCAATTGTTGATGCAAACAAAAAAGTAGACTTAAACGCAGAATCAACACAGGAAATAGAAGTATGGTCTGTTGCTGGAGCAGCTGCCGCAGCATTTTCAGGAGCAGCTTCGGTATCACTAAATGACCTTGATAATAAAGTAAAAGCCTATATAAATAATTCCTCAAATATTACAGGTTCAGGCGGAATAAACGTAACAGCTCTCAGTAAAGCCGAAAACATTGTCGCAAAAACTGGAGGTGTCGGTATTTCTTTGGGGGCTGCTTTTGGCGGTGCAATGTCAACTATTGATATTAATAATACAACTGAAGCATTTATTGATAACTCAACAGTTAATTCTTCGTCTTTAAATGATATCGTTGTAGATGCAAGCTCTATAGAAAGCACCGACAATAAAGTTCTCGCCGGTGCGGCAAGTTTATATGCTTCTGCTAATGCAGCTTATTCTGAATCAAATTCAACAAGCAAAACAAAAGCATATTTAGGAAATGATGTAACTGTTAATCAAACTAAAAATATAATAATTAAAGCTGATAGACAGGTTGATTTGTACTCTGAAGCACTGGGTGGTTCTATTGGACAGGTAGCAGTCGGCGCCTCCATTGCCAAAACAACCATAAATGGTGATGCAGAAGCTTATATCGGCAATAATGTAAAAATTGGACAGGATACATCCAAAACTGTCGGCGGCGTAGATATTGATGCTTCAGCTACCCTTACAGGTAATTCCAAAACTAAAGCTGGCTCTGCAGGTATATATTCAGGCAACGGTTCAGATGCAAGAACAATATTAACACCTACAATCAGGGCTTATATCGGGAATAATGCCCTGATAGATACAGATAATAGTATAAATATCAATACAACTACAAAAATTAAGTCGATTGCAGACGCACTTGGCGGATCTTTTGGCGGAATTGCAGTTGGTGTTTCAATAGCAGAGGCAAAAGCCAGCCCAATAATAGAAACTTATATTGGTGATGATGCTGATATAGAAGCAAAAGAAATTAATTTAGGCATCAGCCATAATAGCGGCATTTCTGATATGGCAAAAGCTTATGCAGATACTTCTGCAGGTGCATTAATAGGCGGAAACGGTACATTAACATTAGCCCAAATTAATTCCACAATAAATTCCTATATCGGAGAAGACTCACAAATAACCACAACTGATAATATTTCATTAACAGTAAACTCTTATAATGCTGCCCAATCAAACGCATCAGGAAGGGCTTATGGTCTGGTTGCCGGTGGATACACAGAAGCTAAAACAGATATAGATGAAAATAACAATATTTATATCAAATCCAATACTATTGCAGGTAAAAGTATCAATGCTACCAATGTTAACCTTACTTTAAAAGCTGATAAATATGCTGATACAAATGTGACCGCAGGAAGCGGCGGAATGGTAGGCGGAAGCGGTTCGGTTTCAGATCTCGATGTTACTTCAAACAATAAAGTTTATACAGGAAATAGTATATCCTCAGCAAAAAATAACATAAATGTTAGCAAAAAAGTTGTTTTGGATGCTGATTCTACGCTTTCATATAAGACAACAAATAATAATAGTGCCGCAGGCATCATTGCAGCAGGCATACCCCGTACATATAATGATATTGCTTTAACAACTGACGTAGCAATAGGCAACTACAATAATATAACTACAGGTGAAGATTTAACACTTGACGGTTACAACAGAATATCCAATTTCGGCTCAGGCTATAGTCTTATAGGCGGAGCTTCCGGTCTTGGAACCTTTGGTTCCGGCGATTCAACTTCAAATATTGATTCCACGATTAACGCAGCAATTGGAAGTTATTCCGATCTTAATATTGGTGGAAACCTTAATATGTTATTAAACGCCGACTCCATTATTTCAGAAAGTGCTAATTTGGTTGCGCAAGGTGCTATAAGCTATGCCAATATTAATACAAGTATTGATATTGACAATGCATTGACTGCAACCTTTGACACCAATTCTACTGTTGATGCCTATAATAATATTAATACCTATTTAAAATCCAATACAAGTGCCACATCATACGTGCTTTCAGAGTGTAAAGGACTTGCTCCTATAGCAAATGGTCGTGCAAAAGCTGATGTTTCAAGCACGAACTTTATCAATATTAAAGGAAATTCTTTAATCAGACCAAACAAGGATGCTTATTTTGTTATAGGCAAGGATATAAGAGGAAATAACGCATACAATAAAGCCATTGCAAATGCAAGAGGCGATTCTGCAGGATTATTATGGAATTTTGGCAGTGTAAGCGCTGATGCAGATGTAGGAATCAATAATGACATCAGTATCGCGGGTGGGGCAAATATAACAGCCGGCGAGGATGTAAACCTGTTGTCAAATTCCGGTTCAACATACTCCAGCGGTTACAGCGTATCAAAATCCAAATTTTATTTACTGTTTGGTATTCCTATTACGAGATATAAACACGGTGGAAGCAGCGATACCTCAACAAGCAATGATGTTGAAATAAATGGTGCTGTAAAAAGCGGACTTTATAATAATAGAAAATTGACCATTGCGCTTGACGGAACTATTACAGAAGATGGTGTAAACCTTGATGGAACAGCAGAATATGCATACAATCAAGAACAAGAGCTTCAGGTAGAAATAGATGCTATCACTGCTGATATTACAGAATTAAACACAGATCTTACAGAGGCTAAAGCCAATAAAACCTCAGCTCAAACCACTTTAACCACAAAAAACACTGAGAAGGAAACCTTGGAAACTTCTCAATCCAACAAAGAAGGATTAGTAACTACCAAAAATGGGCAAATAGCTACCAACAACAGCACCATAACCACAAAAAATGCATCTATATTAACATTACAAGGACAAATTAATGCATTAGACAAAACTGCTTCTGATTATGAAACGAAAAAAATTGCTCTCGAGTCTCAAATAAGCACTCTTGAGAGTGAGATATCTACACTGGAAGGCGAAATTGCAACACTTGAAGGGACAATATCAACACTTAACGGTGAAATATCAGATATTAAAGCCGATATCATTACAAAAGAGAATCAAATTGATGAAGCTGAAGCAGATTTGTCAAATAAATCCCAAATAGTTTCTAATATAGATACAGATATAAAAAGTTTAGAACAGGATAAACTGAATTTAATAGACGCAAAAGCAGACGCTACTGGCGGCACAACAATAAGCGCTTTGAAAGTTAAGCCTGCAACAATTGATTCGGGCTATGTAAACATTAACGGAACTTTAAGCGGAACAGGTTCCATAACAGCTCCGGGGAACGATTTTTCTATTGAAGTTATCAACAGGACTACAAAAAACATGGTGTTTGATGTCCTGAAAATCAACCAGAACGCAAATGGCGACATAAATCTGAACGGATCAAAATTAATAAGTAACTATGGTAACTCAAAAGGAACTATAGCTATAAATCCGGGAACCAACAAAGGCAAAAAAATAGATATCTATAATGCTTTTGATCCTGATGATCCGTCAGTGGATTTAAGTTTACTCACATACAAAGACAGTTCAGACATATTATTCTCAAAAGATATAGAAAATCTTGGCGGTGATTTCACTGTAAGGAATATGAGCGGTAGTGTTATTACACAGGGACTTATCAATGCTCAAAACGTCTTTATTTATGTACCAAAAGGCGATTATATCCATGAATTTACAAAAGGCAGATACCTTACAGGCGGAACAGCCGGAACCTCCATACTTTACGCCGGTGAAAATATTATAATTTCGGCGCAAAAGATTGACGTAAACGGCACAATCCAGAGTGGTACTGATTACAGGTCTGTTGTTATTAATAATTTCAACCCTCTTACTGATTTAACTTATAATGATGTAACAGAAAAAACAGAACTTATACCGGTTACCACTCTTGGTTCCAACAAAGACATTAACGGAATAAAAGCTGTATGGGATTCGGGCGCACAAAGAATTAAGCTTTACAGAGCCGACATTAGAGGCGGAAATATCGTTCTTCAGGGTGAAATTTTAAGTTCCGGAAACGGCAAATTAAAAGTTGTTTCTGGTTATGGTGAAATAAACGTAATCAACAATACAAATTACGACCTTGAAGTTAACCAATTAAACACAAATCAGGAAATAAACGGAAAAGTTTATATAAATAACTTCAAAATAAGTAATACAGATGCTGACAGCATTGTAAATAAAACAACTACTTTCCAGAAATATATTAAGGATAAAGGTCTTCAATCCAATGAAATCTCAATTTCACGTGATGACAGCAAAGTAATTCATGTTCAGAATTCTGTTGGAACTGACATTACATCTCCCAATGTAACGATTTCGGGACAGAATAACGCAACTTATTCTCCTAATAGTGATGCAGCATATCAGCAGCCTGCCACAGGATCATACGGGTATTGGAAATATATACCGAGATCGGGATGGACAGAGTTCTGGCATGGTAAAAGATATGACTGGACTATAGTAACTTATTCATATACAGCAACAATTGCCGCAAAACAGCCAATCGGAATTGAATTTTTAGGCAAAGACCAGGGATTGATAAACATTACAAACAATGGAACTTCTAATATTTATCTCAAAGAAAATATTATGAATAATTCCGGCGATATTAATATTGCTAATCCGAATGGAAGTATTTTTAATCTTGGAAATTCAACAATCCAGTCGAAAAACATTAGTCTGACCGCTAAAAATAATATTGGAAGTACTGACACTGCAATTAGTACAGATTTAAGAGACGGCTATTTGAACGCTGTTTCAACAAATTCCGGTCTTATAAATATCGAGGAAAAAATCGGACAAATGCTCGTCAATAAAGCAATTACAGCAGGTGACCTGACTTTAACTGCTGATGGTGCTATCAGGCAAACTGGCTATGTTGGTTCAGGAATAGTCGGTCATAATGTAAGCCTAAATTCCACTAATGCAGACGTAGGAACAATTACTCAGGACATATTGGTATCTACAACAGGAAGTTTAAGTGTTGATGCCCAATCCAGCGTATTTATTACAGAAAATGGCGATATTAAAGCTAATACAATCAAATCCGAAGACGGAGATGTTAAACTTACTGCAACATCCATAGATTCAGCCAGAAACGATGGCAAAGCAAATATAACCGCCAAAAATATTACTTTAAATTCTACTAACAATGTTGGTAGTCTTGCATCAGACGATCAGGCTTTATTTATTGATAACACAGGTGATTTAAATATTCAGTCAGGAACAGACATCCATTTAAATGCTTTAAGCGGTATTAATATTAATAAAGTCTATTCAAATACAGGAAATGTTAAATTACTTTCACAGGGCAATATTAACGCTAATGTATTGGTGAATTTAAGTGATCTTGATGCCGAGAATAAAACCAATGTAAATATCGCAAATATCAAGGGAAATAACCTTGACATCATCTCCACAGAAGGCGGAATAAGCAATGTTAACGTGGATTTGGACGGCATAGTTAATGCACAGGCTAAAA
>MFRJ01000028.1:0-921 GCA_001784535.1 Candidatus Melainabacteria bacterium GWA2_34_9 | reverse complement strand
TTACTTCAGAAAGATCAATACTTGATGCAAAAGCAGGAGAAGACTTAAATATCAGCGGAACCAACGTTGCGCTGACAGCAAATTTGGGAAGTATAGGAACTGCTGCAGATGACCTGAATATCAAATCAACAGGTGTATTAACGGCTTCCTCCTATGACAATATTTACATAACTTCCCCTAATAACATAAATATTTCGTCAATGGACTCTTCAGCAAAGGAAGAAAACAAATATGTAATGCTGGAAAATGTAGTGCTTAAATCAGCCGGTAATATTTTAGACGGCAGTGATTTTGAATACTACAACATTGAATCAAAAAATATAACATTAAACGCGTCAAAAATCGGAGATGAAAATAATTATCTCGATGTTAATTCTGATGTGGTAAATGTGACAGCACCCTCCGGAATTTATATTAAAGAAACAGCAGGCAATCTTAATATTACAGCAAATTCAGTCTCCGGTAATATAATGACAACAGCCAATGACGGAGCTATAAATGCTTCTGTAGTTGCAGGCGGGTTCTTAAGGGCTTTGGCAAAAGATAATATAAATATTACCGAAACCGCAGATGATATGCTTCTTGATACAATCGAATCAACCAGTGGCGATATAGACTTAACTTCGTCCTTGGGTTCAATTATTGACTATAATTCCGGTACAAATAACATAACCGGAGCAAATGTAACCTTAACAGCAGTAAATTCTATAAACAACGACATAACAGCATCAAAAAACTTAAATATGACAGCTACAAGTGGTAGTATCAATGCTGAAATTAGCGCAACCGGAACAGTAACATCTGTTTCAAACAATGATACTTCAATCGAAGCTTTAAGCGGTGATATCAATGTAAAAACAATAAATTCACAGATAGGCGATATTACTTTAAAAGCTGATAATTCAATATTGGATGCGCTTG
>MFRJ01000027.1:7204-8351 GCA_001784535.1 Candidatus Melainabacteria bacterium GWA2_34_9 | reverse complement strand
AATCACCTATAGACAAGGTGAACCCTGATGCTGAACAAAAACAGCTTCCGCGTGATAATGCCGATTTTAAAGAACAGCAAACTTCTTCAGGATACAAGCAAACTATTGATTATTCGGCGGAAAAAGTTAATATAAGCCAGATTATCGTTGATTTTAAAAATACGCTTAAGGCTATAGGCGCTTCAAAAGAAGTAAATGAGGAAGTGGAAACTTATCTTAAGCTTGTAGAGCTTCAATCTGTCAAAGAAAATCCTTCCCAAAAAATCATTAAATCAAACTTAATAAATGCCGCGTCTATTCTTGACGGATATATTACAGAAACGCTTAATAAACCTTCCGGCGTCGTAAAAAACTGGGTAGACGCACTTTTATTGCAAAAAGTTGACTACAAATCAAATTGTCATTCTGAGGCGAAGCCGAAGAATCTGTCAAATAGTGAAAATAGTCAAACGGACAGATCCTTAGCTATGCTCAGGATGACAGAAGGAATCATGGAGACAAAAGAAAATAATGTTTTGCCTCAAAATGACAATATAATCAAAAAAAATATGCAGCGACCAGAAGATATTAAACTGGAAGAACTTTATAAAAAGGCAGAAAAGATAGTCGACTCGGGAGATTATGAAAAAGCCCTTTCTGTGTACGAAAAACTTATTCCTTTCTCTCAAAAAATCAAAAATACCGAAGTTGAAACAAAACTTTATATGGATAAAGCCTATATTCATGATGTAAACGGAGAGATTTCAAACGCGCTTCAAAGTTATAATAAAGCTGCAAATATAGCTTTCAACACAGGAAATCAGGAAATTCAGGCTCAAGCTCATTACAACATGGCATCAATTTACGATGATTTCGGCAAAACTGACGCTGCTTTGTCGCATTATTATGAATCGATTTCTCTTGACGGACAGGTGGAAAATTTAAAAGGGCAAAGCATTACTTTAAATGATGTCGGAAATGTTTTTGCCGGACAATATGATTACAAGCAGGCTCTTTCTCATTTCAAAGTCGGGTTTTCTCTTACAAATGAAACGGGAGATAACAAAGGAAAAGCCTGTATATTAAGCAATACCGCGGGTGTTTTTAGGGATTTAGGTCATGACGATAAGGCTATTAAGTATTATCGGGAATCAATAAAACTGGATAC
>MFRJ01000027.1:6921-7171 GCA_001784535.1 Candidatus Melainabacteria bacterium GWA2_34_9 | reverse complement strand
CTTTGAGCAGGCAGGGGATATAATGCTTAGAAATAATCAGCAGGAAAAAGCTCAAAATTTATACAAAAAATCTCTTATTGCAGCGCAAAAAATTAATGATCAGAGTTGGTCATCAAGAATTTTAGATAAACTTCAGCAAAGTTCTCTTTCTTATTAAAGCTTTACATCTTCTCAATAACAGCTTTTACAAGAGATTTGAAGTCTTTTTTGACTATATTTGCTGTTTCGATAACTTCTTCGTGATTTAAAG
>MFRJ01000027.1:2753-6873 GCA_001784535.1 Candidatus Melainabacteria bacterium GWA2_34_9 | reverse complement strand
AAACTTTAACCCCCATATGGTTTGCAACTATAACTTCAGGAACGGTAGACATACCGACAGCATCAGCTCCTAAAGTTCTTAACATCCTTACTTCTGAAGGAGTTTCATAAGTCGGTCCTGTCATAGCAACATAAACCCCTTTTTGGGTTTTAATATTTAATTCTTTTGCTGTTTTTTCAGCCAAATCTATAAAAGATTTATCGTAAGCATAACTCATATCAAGAAATCTTGGTCCTAATTCATCATTGTTTTTGCCAATAAGTGGATTATTTCCGAGCAAATTAAGATGATCATCTATTATCATTAAATCACCGGGAGTATAATTTGTATTTACGCCTCCGGCTGCGTTTGTAACTATTAATTTTTCTATCCCGAGAAGTTTCATAACTTTTACGGGATAAACAACTTCCTGAATAGTATTTCCTTCGTAATAATGAAGCCTACCTTGCATTGCAACTACAGTTTTTGAACCCAATTTACCAATCACAAGTTTTCCGGCATGTCCGTGAACTCCCGAAGACTTAAATCCCGGAATTTCAGAATAAGAAATCTCTATGCCTTTTATTTCATCAGCAATTTCTCCGAGTCCTGAACCAAGTATAATACCTATCTCTGGTATAAATCCAAGTGAAGATATTTTAGAATTGATATAATCCAGCGAATTTTTCATCTTACCCTCTCTATTTTTTATCTTTTTACTTAAATTCCAGCAGAATTATTTTAAAGCTTAGCATAAAAAAAAATCAATTTATTAAGGATATAACAAAAATTTTTCCATATTTTAGCAATTTTCAGAACGATTTTGTTTTTATAAATATAAGAGATGTGTGAAGTGGAAAATATTTATTAGTTTAGTTAACATTCTTTATTTTATTTGAGGAAATTTGGGGGAAAAGGGTATGTATTCACGTGTTAATGGGTATAACGGTTATAATAATTACAGACCGGTTCATGAAGTAGCACCGGCAACACATAGATCACATACGCAAAATGGGCGTCATAGCAGTACGACTGATAGTATATTTGCATCCCGTATGCAAGGAAACAGACATGTTGGAGATACTGTTGAATTAAGAGGTTCAAGAAGAGCAGAAGAAGCTGATTCTATAGATGAAATGGATGAAATGGATTCCGTGGATGAAATGGATGGAAATAAACCCGTGAATGGTTCTTCGGAAGCTGATGATACTCCGATAGGTCAAGCAGAACTAAGCGCAGCGGACAATAAAATATTACAAGCGGCTATGAAAGCTGCAGGTGTTCCGGAAAGTATGATTCCCGTTGCAAAAGAACATCTTGTTGCAATGAATGAATCTGGGAATACAAATAATGGCACAACAAATAACACAACAACAGGTACAAATAATACAACAGCGGCTGATCAAGGCAAAATAGATAAATTAGCTGAATTTGTAAAAAATTATTATGAAAAATTCGGAGATGAAGGTGGAGAAGTATCAAAGAGTGAGTATCTCCAAAACGTATCAGAAATGATGAAAGCAGATATGGAAGAACAGGGTAAACCATATATAGACCCTAATTCTGGAGTTTTTGATCCAAAATCACCTAGTTTTTATGACACCGATGGCGAAGATTATGCAAATGTAGCAAGAGCTTCAGTACAAATAAGTAAAGATCCTAAATATAAAGGTCCTAATTATACCAAAGGTACTGATGCTTTAGGAAATAAATTTGACAGTAACTATACTGGTAATGGAACTGGTAGCAATACTTCTGGAACCAATAATACTGCAAATAATTCAAAAACTGCTCAAGATTATCAAGACTTTATGATTAGAAATCAAGATAACCCTAGATATTCAAGATTATCAACAGTAGAACGTCAAAATAAAATGTATCAAGATTATAAATATAATTTATTACCAGCTAATGCTTAATTAATAATTTATAAATACTAGAGGGGCGAGGAAAATGTCAACAGTAAATTCTAAAGATCAACAATATCAGTATTCTGATAAGCTATTTTGTTCAATAGTTAAAGCAGACGTGGACTCTGATAAAAAAATGGGTAATGTTTTCAGCAATAGACAGCTTAATACTGATTATGAAAAGGCTTTGAAAGCTAAAGATCCTAATGAAAGAAAATCATTCATAGAAAAACTTATAACAGCAGATTATTTTGGCGGAGAACAAGCTGATAAAAAAACTGATGGAAAAACTGATGGAAAAAGTATTTTTAATCTTAAAGACGGTAATCAAAAAGCCGATCTATTAAAAGTTTATAATGAAACATTAAAAGATATGGGTTTATATAGACCGCAGGAATCTAAACAAACTGAAGAAACTAAACAAGTTGCGACTAATAATAATCCTATTAACAATTCATTTATGCCTGATATAAATGGACTTGATCCATTTGGAATGGGCGAAATAAGAATGCTTATGGCTTCTTTTACACCTAGAAACTATTCTCCTGAACAGATAAAAGATATGAATGCTAAAGGAGTATACACCTCAGCAAAGGAAATGACTCCGGAAATGCTGAAAAACATTACAGAAGGAAAAGTTAAAGATATTCAGGCAGGGAATTATGGCGGAGTTAAATTAAGTGATGCTCAGGTAAACAATGCAAAAGTAATTGCTGCTACAATTGTTGATGTTGGTAAAAAGAAAAATCAATCTCCTCAAGAAATTCATAGAGCTGTAGTTATTGCTTTGGCAACAGCAATGCAGGAATCAGGAATAAAAAATATTGGATATGGCGATAGAGACTCAGTTGGTCTCTTCCAACAAAGACCTTCTTGTGGCTGGGGTTCTAAGGAACAATGCCAGGATCCGGTATACGCTACACGTAAATTTGCAGACAAATTATATCAGACAGATTATATGAGTAAATCTGTAACAGGCGCTGCTCAAAATGTGCAAAGATCAGCATTCCCTAATGCTTATGCTAAATGGCAGAATATGGCAGAAGCTCTTGCAGGCGCTATGTTGTCAGCTTAATGAATATAATTTGCAATTTAGGGCATGTAGCCTGAAAAAATAAGACTTGTTTTGTTTGAAAAATAATCTATTTTTGTAGCTGTGCCTGTTGGGATGCAGATGCTTTCGTGGTTTTCGTCAGGAATGCACAAGGCTTGACCTACAGCAGATTTAATTACTCCGGCATGGGTAATTATTAATATTTTTTTTTCCGGATTATTTTTCAGAAGAAAATCTATTGTTTTTTTAACTCTTTTGGTTACTTCATTATGTTTTTCCAGACCTTCGAGCTGAAAATTTAATGGATCTTTTTTGTAATTTTGATAAAGCTCAGGGTATTTTTCTTGAATTTGCTGATAAGTCAATCCGCCCCATATACCGAAACGTCTTCCATAAATATCGTCAAGCACAGAAAAATCTTTTTTTAATGATTTGGCAATAATTCTGGTACTTTGAATAGAACTGAGAGCAGGACTTGAGTAAATTAAATCTATATTTATATGTGTATTTTTCAGCCATTCAGAAAGCTTTTTTATTTCTTCTCTCCCTTTTTCATTTAAAGGAGGATAATCGTCGCTGACATAAAATCTTTTTTGTTCTGTATAAAGAGTTGAGCCATGCCTGACGTATATAATTTCACACTTTTTTGTACTCATTTTTAGACTCTCTAAAATAATTATAGTAAATTAAAATTATGGTGAACAAATCTATATTATATGTACCCGTTGTTGAAATTTATAATCATGGAGCATGCTGATCAATAATATTTTATTTAATTGATTGAGTATAGTTATAAGAACAGAAATTTCCGATTAAACAATCAAGGGATCTGAGTACTTCATAAGATAGCCCTGCTTCAGAAAGTTCTTCAGCAGTAAGTCCGAATAAAGTTATCATTTTTTTTGCTGAAATACTGGCAGGATTATAAGTTAAATCTTCTATTACACTAGCCAAAGCATCTTGTCTTGTAAAATTTAGCTGAGATTTATCGTTTTTTGCTTTTGCAATGATTCTTTGTTTTGATTTCCCCAAAATCTGACCACCTTCTTGATTAATAAGAATTAATTTTTAATGATTAATTTACAACCCTAACTAATATAATATTCTTTCAAATTTTTTTTAAAATTCATTTATTTGTTGATTAAACAAATAAATGGGGCTGTTAATAAAAACAGCC
>MFRJ01000027.1:0-2744 GCA_001784535.1 Candidatus Melainabacteria bacterium GWA2_34_9 | reverse complement strand
AACTTTATAATTTTTATTAATCTTCCATTGGAATAATTAATTTTTGATCTATTTGCAGGTCATTCGGACTTTTTAATTTGTTTACCGATTGAATCTTGTTAATTTTATCCGGGCTGTCTACTCCATAAAACTTATAGGAAATAGCTCCAAGCGTATCGCCGCTTTTAACTTTATATTCTGTTGTTTTAGAACTAGCTGCTTCTGTTTGTGAAGAAGGAGCAACATTAACAGTTGGCTTGGTATTAGCTTTTTTCCATAAATTCAAGTCAGAAATATTATCTTTTGAAGGAGCGCCTAAGTTTATAACTAAAGTCATTAATATTGCGCAAATAGCACCTGTAATGAAACCGACAGTCAGATAAAATCCAGGAGATCTTTCTTCTCTATGGTTTACTTTAAAGCCTTGCCATAAAACATCAAGCTCACGATCTTGGTCAGATCTTACATAAACACCTGGTGAGGAGTCATAGTGTGTTGATTTTTTGGGTAAAAGTTCGTCCAATGCCAGAGCCCTTTCTTTAGACATTTTAGATCTACGTAATGTATTGCTTCTCATTATATTCCCTTACCTCATTTAATTCCCCAGTAAGATAATTGTATAAACTCTCTTCTTATTATAAATAAAATATTTAAAGATATAATAAAGTACTAAAGTCTTAGAATCAAGTTTATTAAGATTATTTGTTAATTATTGAAAAAAATTTTTTGTATATAAAATTATTAAAAATCTATTTAAATCAGGAAATTCTGACAAATTAATCATTTTGTTCTGTGATACAATTTTTATTAATTCTTAACAATTGTGAATGCATGCAAAGGAGTATAAAAATGAAAAATTTATGGATATTTACCCTTGTTTTAATTATGAGTATTTTTTGTTATAGTAAAAACTTCGAAGTTTACGCAAAAGAAACTGTGAATAAAGAGGTAAAAATGAATAAAGAATTTACACAGGTAAGAGCAAGCCATTTGCTTGTAAAAACAGAAGAAGAAGTTAAAAAATTAAGAGAAGAAATTTTAGCAGGAAAAGATTTTGCTGAAGTGGCAAAAGAAGTATCTATGTGTCCATCAGGAGCAAAAGGTGGGGATCTCGGATATTTTGGAAGAGGACAAATGGTTCCTGAATTCGATAAAGCAGCCTTCAGTCTTCCTGTAGGTGAAATTTCCGAGCCTATAAAAACACAATTTGGCTGGCATCTTTTAGTAGTAACAGGACAAAGATAGTTTTAATAAACATATTCTTCTTTATTTTTAGACATGTTGATATTGACTAATATCTTTGATGGCTTATATTAAAATATAAATGAAAAAATAAGGCGACATGGCCAAGTGGTAAGGCAGGAGTCTGCAAAACTCTCATCCCCAGTTCAAATCTGGGTGTCGCCTTTTTTCTTATTCATATTTTGTAATACATGGGCAATTGGCGCAGCTGGTAGCGCACTTGATCGACATTCAAGGGGTCGTGGGTTCAAGTCCCTCATTGCCCATATCTTTTTCAAAGCAGGGGAGAGACACCCCTTTTAAAATATCTAAAGCCCCGCACTTGCGGGGCTTTTTGCTGAATATAAAATTAAAGAGAATTTTAAAAAGAGAAATTTAAAGAAATTTTATTGGCATTTTATGCAAAATTCTCTTTTTGAAATTTTGGTGACCCCCGTTGTATTTTTCGCAATAAAAAAGCCGCTAAATTTATCAACGACTTCATAAAAAAATTTTAAATATTTAAAATTTTTCGCTGCTCATCCCAATCAAGCGTATTAATAGAAACCAATTTCTGAACATTTAAATCTGGTGTTTGAGTCCCATTTAAAATTCTTTCTATAATATCAGGAGCTAGAAATCGCAATCTGAGAATTTCCTTAATATTTTTATTATCACTCAAATTTTCCATTTTCTGTATATCTATACTACTTGTAGCTTCGCCAGACAGTAAAAGATTATTCCAATAATAGCTTTTTGCAATTGCTTTGATTAGGTGTGAATTAACATTTGATTCTTGCCTGTTAGAATCAGACATTATCATCCAACTACCTTTAGTTGCAGTTTGTATAATTTTAATTGGTGTAGTTATAATTATAGGGTTTTTAGTTTCCTGCTTTACTTCTTCTGGTAAGAATGTTCCATATGTTATTGCTTCTAAAGACTTTATTAACTGGTTTTGGCAAAATATAATTTCAATTTTTTCACTAGAAAGGGTTATTTTGTTTAATATTGTTCTAATAAAATGTGGATTTAACATGCCTTTGAGATTTAATTGCAAATTTTTTAATGCATCCAAGATATCTTTTTGCTTGCGAACATCAAAATTTTCAATATATTGTTGAATATTTCGGATATTAAAAATGAAGCAGCTTATTTCATTAATTACAAAAGTTTCTATTTCTCCTGCCGGGATTTTTGAAACTGATCCTGCTTCATTTCTTCTAAATTGAGTTATTGCTTGGCTGACATAATATCTATATCTTCTTTTTCCTTTATTACTATGACTTGGACTCATATAATTGCCTTTGTCATCAAAAATCTTACCTGCTAATAATGATGGGTTCTTGGCGCCTATTGAGCATCTTTTTGAAACTCTATTTTTAATTAGAAGCTGTTGGGCTTTTTCAAAAACTTCATTGTCAATTATAGCTTGATGCTCACCATTATAAACTTTATCTTTATGCGTGATTAAACCAATATATGTTTTATTTTGGAGTAAATGATAGAGTCCACCTTTGTTAAAAAATACATTATTTCTTGTT
>MFRJ01000026.1 GCA_001784535.1 Candidatus Melainabacteria bacterium GWA2_34_9 | reverse complement strand
AACAGCATGTGGTTTATTATAAAGTGTTATCCTTGATAACATAAAAATAAGTCCGCTATGTCGATTGTCAAAATACAAAAATTTCAAGTCATTATCTTAATCAACATTAGAGGACAAGTACATTCTGATAAAACTCTTTTTAATGTCGAAGCCCTTAAATGCGAAAAAGTCCCATGCCAGGCGATCGCTATAAAATCATTTTTATTTTCCCGTGCAAAGTTCAAAATTTCTTCGGCAGGATTGCCATGAGAAAGAGATAATTTAAGGTTTATATGGTTATGATTATGCAAAGTCGGGCAAAATCTTTTCATAAATTCTTTTGACCATGAATTCCATTCATGTTGCGGATAATCTTCATAATAAGGCGCGGTAAAAGCCCCTTCTTCTTTTGTCGGTTCGGCTTTATGAGAGGATATATGCAATAAATCAATTTCGGCAGTTGTTTTTACAAGAATATCCATCGCCGGAAGCAAAGCCTGAGCAGAATTAGGTGCCCCGTTTAATGGAATTAACACTTTTTGAGGAATCCATTTGTCGTTTTGGCAACTTAGTTTTATATCAGGTTTGATTAATAAAACAGGTTTAAATGTATTTTCAACGACTTTTATAGCTACTGACCCTGCTTTTTGAGTTATGTCGCAGGTTTCTCCATGAGTGCCCATTACTATATAGTCACATTGATCGCTTTCTGCCAAAATTACCTGTGCGGGATCCCCTGTTTTGTGGCTAATTATATAACAGCTTAAATCTTCTTTATTTATTCCAAGTTTTTCAAAAAATGCATTTTGATCAAGTTTTTCTTCTGATATATGAAGAATACAAAGAGTTGTTTCTAATAATTCCGCAAGACTTTTTGCGGGTAAAAACGCTTTTAATGAAGCTTCAGAGCCATCAAGAGGCAATAAAATCTTTTTCATTGCTTTAATCCTTCCAGTTCCAGTTGTTTTCTATATTTATCCCATAGTATTTTTTATTTACTTCAAGTTCTTTCCAATTATTTTTTCCAAGGCTTACAAATATATTTTTATCGCCGTAAAGTAAAAAACGTATTTCTTTTTTATTTAGTTTAATATTTAAATCCTGTCCCTGCCATTTGGCAGAAAATTCAATATCCTCCCAGTATTCCGGCATGTGAGGATCAAATATTAAGCCTTTATCAGCTGGACACATTCCGGCAAATCCCATAACAACAGACATCCATGTAGCCCCCTGTGAAGCTATATGGATTCCGCCTGCAGAATTTCCAAATTCGTCATTGAGGTCGATTTTGGCATTTTTTACAAAATAATCATAAGCTTCGTCGGTCTTTCCAATGCGGGCAGCGATTAAACTATGAAGACCAGGGCTTAAAGAACTGCCATGTCCGGTTCTCGGTTCATAAAATTCATAATTTTTACGTACTATCTCTTCAGAAAAGTTTTCTCCAAAAAGATATAGAAACATCAAAACATCCGCTTGCTTTATAATCTGTGTTTTTTTCGTTTTTTCTTGACCAAGAATTATGTCCATAGGCACAGATCTTGGTTCAAACTGTTTTAAATCCATATATTCAAGATCATAAAATCCTTTAAATTGTTCGAATAACCCTGTTTTTTCATCAAAACCGGAATAAATTTTTCCAGCATAATTTTCCCAGTTTTTCACCTCAGAATTTTTAAGTTTTATTTTTTTCTTGAGCAATGAAAGCTCTTCGCTGTAATTATTTTCTATAAAATCATAGGTTTTAGCGGCGATTTCAAAATTATGTCGCACTAAATAATTCGTATATGCGTTATCATTAACTTTTTCGTGGTATTCATCAGGTCCTATAACGGTAGGAATATGATAAAGTCCATCATTTTCCAGTTTAATAAGGCTTTCGCAGAATCGAGCTGTTTCAAATAAAATTTCAGCGCCATGATTTACTAAAAATTCCCTGTCTTCCGTTGCCTGCCAGTATTTCCAGATTGCATAAGCAATATCTGATGAAAGATGGTTTTCATATTGACCTGATAAAATATAAATAACATTTCCGTTGGGCAGTATTACATGAGATGGAGTCATCTCTTGACCTGTATCCGTTGATTCCCAGGCAAATGATGCTCCTTTGAATCCCGCTTCTTTTGCATGCTGTCTGGCTCCGTTAAGGGTTTTATACCTGTATAACAGCAATTTTCTGGCAATTTCAGGCTTTGTATAAGTAAAAAAGGGCAAAAGGAACATTTCTGTATCCCAGAAAACATGTCCTTTATAGGCTTCTCCTGAAAGATTTCTCGCCGGAACAGAATAACTGTCACCACTGAATTCACCTGAAATAATCAAATGATATAAGGCAAAATCAATGAACTTTTGGTCACATTCGCTGCCTGTGATATTTACATTTGATTCACTCCATCTCTTTCCCCATTTCTTTACATGTTCTTGAGCGCTGGTTTCAAAAAAATCATTACCTAGCTTTAAAACATCTTCCTGTGCTGCTTCTTTGAAATGAATGGTGTCCATATTACTATAAATAGTAGTTAAGCTTTTTATGTTATAAATTTTTCCTACTTCTGCCAACCATTTCCATTCTTCAAAGCTCCCTCCGAAATTGTTAATTGTCTGATAATTAGAATTTATGCTTGTAAGATTGTCATTAATACTAAATAATGTACTTTTTTGCAGCATCATAAATTCTTTATTGCTGAATTTTGATTTCATTTGAACTGAAGCATGGTTATCAATGCTTAAATTCTGGTTTATTAAATAATTGAAATCAGCTGTATTGCAATCTATTCCTGACAAAACCCTTAAATTTCCCGTGTAGTTTTCGGGTTTAATCAAAAGACATTTGCCTAATTCGTGTTTGTTACTGACTGAAATGTATTTTATTGTTTTTATACTGGTAATTCTTCCTATATTGTCTGCGCATTGCCATTCTCTGACAACGCATCCATTATTTAAGTCAATATATCTTCGATGGAAAAGCGTTTCATTGTTTGTTAAATCAAGTTGTTCCTCGTCTACAAAAATCTTTATTCTTGTCCAGTCAGGAATTTTAACTAAAATATTAAAATCATTATAGATATCTTTTTCATAAAACCCTGCAAGAAAAGTTCCCGGCGTACTTTGCGGATAAAGCTCCTCAAGGCTGTTTCTCGTGCCAATATAGCCATTCCCCATAGAAAAAATGGTTTCAAAATCCCTTTCTCTAGTTGGTAAGTAACTTTTTTCGGAAAGAGAATAATAGGTTTTTAATGAAAATTTACTTAAACTTATGTCAAAAAAAATAATATCCATAACCTTTATTTTTCAAGGTTTGGATATTATTTTAAATTGTATAACTATGCTAATTCTTTAAGAAATTTATACAGCGGTTTTGCCGATGATTTCTTCAGCAATGTTGTTTGGAACTTGTTCATACTTGGAAAATTCCATTGTGAATGTTCCGCGTCCCTGTGTTTTGCTTCTGATGTCGGTTGCATAACCAAACATCTCGGAAAGAGGAACAGCTGCGTTAACTTTTTGGATTCCGGTTCCTTCAATGGCTTCCATACCTTCGATACGTCCTCTTCTTGAGGAAAGATCTCCGATTACGTCACCTAAAAAGTCTTCAGGAACTTCTATTTCAACTTTCATTATAGGCTCAAGTATAACACCGCCGGCTTGTTTAACACCTGTTTTAAAAGCTATGCTTCCAGCCGCCTTAAATGCCATTTCTGAAGAGTCAACATCGTGATAACTACCATCAAAGAGAGTGGCTTTAAAGTCGATTACTTCGTATCCGGCAATTACACCGCCTGTCATACTTTCTTCAATACCTTTTTGCACAGCACCGATGTATTCTTTAGGAACTGAACCTCCAACGGTTTTGTTCTCGAATATGAAACCGCTGCCTGGTTCAAGCGGATCAAGTTTAATCCATACGTGACCATATTGACCACGACCACCTGATTGACGGATAAATTTGCCTTCAACTTCTACATGTTTGGTAATGGTTTCTCTATAAGCAACCTGTGGTTTACCAACATTAGCGCCTACTTTGAACTCCCTTAAAAGTCTGTCAACGATGATTTCAAGGTGTAATTCGCCCATGCCGGAGATAATTGTCTGGCCGGTTTCCTGATCTATTCTTACTTTAAAAGTAGGATCTTCTTCAGCCAGTTTATTAAGAGCCATAGATAATTTATCCTGATCAGCCTTTGTTTTAGGCTCGATAGCGATAGAAATTACAGGTTCAGGGAATTCCATTGATTCTAAGATAATAGGGTTGGTTTCATCGCATAGTGTATCGCCTGTTGTTGTGGCTTTAAGTCCAACAGCAGCAGCCAAATCACCGGCTCTTACTTCGTCAATTTCATTTCTTGTATCAGCTTGCATCTGCACTAAACGGCTAATACGTTCTTTTTTGCCTGTAGATGTGTTTAATACATAACTACCTGCTTTAAGAACTCCGCTATATACTCTGATAAAGGATAATCTTCCTACATAAGGGTCTGTCATTATTTTGAAAGCTAAAGCGGAGAATGGTTCATCATCAGAACTAGCTCTTTCTGTTTCGCTTCCGTTAGGAAGAAGCCCTTTTATAGGTGGAATGTCAATAGGTGAAGGCATATAATCAATTACTGCATCCAGCAATATTTGAACACCTTTATTTTTGAAAGCAGAACCGCATGTTACAGGTAAAATTTTGTTTGCGATTGTTGCTTTTCTTAAAGCTGATTTAACTTCTTCTAATGTAGGTGTTTCACCTTCAAGAAATTTCATCATTAATTCGTCATCATGTTCCGAAACTGATTCTATGAGCTGTTCTCTGTATTTAGCCGCAATTTCTTTCATGTCTTCAGGAATGTCAGTTTCTTCAACTTGTTTTCCTAAGTCATCTTTATAGATATAAGCTTTTTCATGAACAAGATCAATGATTCCTGTTAAGTTTTCTTCAGCGCCGATAGGCAGTTGAATAGGAACAGCATTTCCATGAAGTCTGTCACGGATTTGATCAATTACTCTATAGTAATTTGCGCCTGTTCTGTCCATTTTATTAACGAATATAATTCTGGGAACCTGATATCTGTTCGCCTGTCTCCATACTGTTTCGGACTGTGATTGAACACCGCCGACAGCACAGAATACCATAACCATACCGTCAAGAACACGTAAAGAGCGTTCTACTTCAACTGTAAAGTCAACGTGCCCGGGGGTATCAATGATGTTAACCTGATAACCTTTCCAAAAACTTGTTACAGCAGCTGATTGGATTGTAATACCGCGTTCTCTTTCCTGTTCCATAAAATCAGTTACAGAAGTACCATCATGTACTTCACCGATTTTGTGGCTGCTGCCCGTATAAAAAAGTATTCTTTCTGTTGTAGTCGTTTTGCCGGCATCTATGTGTGCCGCAATACCAATATTCCTAAATTTATCCAGTGGGATATTCCTGCTCATGATCTGTCTACCTCTTAAAAATTCAAAAACTCATTTATTCAATTTTTATAATTATCAATTAAATTCAATTTTTTCTTTAAATATATGAGTTCTTATATTTTTAAGACCGAATTAAATTTAATTTGTTTCTGTGCGTTTATCGTCTTATCTTGAATATAAATATAAAAAGACTAATTGATTTTTGTGAAAAACCCTATAGTCTTTTTAAAACTGCATCTTAGTATCTGTAATGAGCGAAAGCTTTGTTAGCTTCAGCCATTTTGTGAGTATCTTCACGTTTTTTAACAGCAGCGCCTTCGCCGTTATAAGCGGAGATAAGTTCTTGTGCAAGTTTTTCTTCCATAGGTTTACCGGTTTTAGCTTTAGCTGTGTCGATTAACCAGGTTGATCCCAGTGCAATCCCTCTGTCAGGTCTTACTTCAAGAGGAACTTGATAAGTTGAACCACCGATTCTTCTTGCTTTAACTTCAATTAACGGAGTAACATTTTTTAAAGCTTTTTGGAAAACTTCAATTGGTTCATCTTTAATTTTTTCTTTAATGATGTTTAAAGAATTATAAAAAATTCTCTCAGCAATGCTTTTTTTGCCTCTTCTCATTAATCTGTTTATGAATCTTGCCACATCTTCACTATTAAAAATAGGATCTGGTAGCGGTACTCTTTTTTGTGGTTTATTTCTGCGTGACATTTAATTGTTAACCTCATTTTATACTTATAATATTATATTTATTCAAATTAGGAATAGCTTATTTTTTAGGTCTTTTTGCTCCGTATTTGCTTCTGCTTTGCATTCTGTTTTTAACGCCTGCAGCATCAAGAGTTCCGCGGACAGTATGGTATCTAACTCCTGGTAAGTCTTTGATTCTTCCGCCACGTATCAGTACCACAGAGTGTTCTTGCAAGTTGTGACCAACTCCGGGAATATATGAAGTTACTTCAAATCCGTTTGTTAATCTTATTCTAGCTACTTTTCTGAGAGCTGAGTTTGGTTTTTTAGGGGTTGTTGTATAAACCCTTGTACAAACGCCTCTTCTCTGAGGACAGCTAGCTAATGCAGGTGATTTTGTTTTTTCGATTTGTTTTGCGCGTTCTTTGCGAACTAATTGATTAATTGTAGGCACTTATTCCTCCTTGGAATTACTTTTTATTATTTAATTTCTAATATAAAACACATATATTTAGATTTATTTTCAAACAACCATGACCTATTGTCAACTTATCAGGTTAAATTTTTAATAAAATTAACCAATAAAAAATTGATGTTGCAGTCTTGATAGCATTATTCTCAGCTACAAATTTTTTGAGCTTGTTGTTTTCATCCTCAAGATGTTTTAATCTTCGGGCATCTTAAGCTTATATTTCACCATATTTGGCTTTCCAAGTGTAATATGGTTCATCTGAAAACCCATATTTTCTGTATAAATCAACTACTTTTGCTCCGGCTTTATTTTATTTTAGAAGCTTAATAATCTGTTCGACGTTTCATTTTTAGTTCTCCTATTGTTTTATTCTATATAGGAGTTTCTAAGTTTTAAATATGTGAGGTTTTGTGAAACAGGTCATTATAAATATCAAAATTTTTATCTATTAAAGCCTTATAGAATTATACGATTATAATAAACTTAATGACATACAAGTATAAGGGATTTTTTCGGCAATATCAGGAGTCAGGTCTGTAAATTTTAATCCTAATTTATAAGTACCGGTTTCTTCATCATACTGTTTGCTTACAACAGTTGATTTGGTATTGATTTCAAGTTCATCAAAACTTAATTTAAAATCCAGTTGTTCTCCGATGGAGATATCTTTATTAACTGAAATGCCAGCCCCACCGGATGAAATATCAATAACTTTTATATTGATATTTCTGTCTGCAATTTTAATAATACCGTCAGTATTAATAGTATATCTGATAGAATCGCGTTTGTTTTGAAGTTGGTCTCTCAGGTCGGGTGGATTTAATATTTCATGAGTATCTTCCTGTGATTTAGACATATTGCTATTATTGCTGCTTACAGCAGAATTTGAAGTCTTAACAGGTTGTGAATCCCAGTTAACTCTTTGTCCTGGTGCAACGTATTTAACAAATGCACTTGTTTTAACGCCAAAAGAATCAGATATAAAGTTAAACCAGCCGGTTTCATATAATTCAACATCTTTTGTAAGATCCAAATGTCCCAAAATATTTTTAAGTAAAATTGTCCTGCTTGGTGTAATGAGATCAAGCCTGTCTCCGATTTTAACCTGCTGCCAGTTTAGAACATCATACTTGGAGTTAATTCTTGCATAATTTGAGGCAAGTTTTTCTATTCCAAAGTTGCCTGCATTTACATCAAGGTTTATGTTTTTTGCATTTGCATTTTTATTTGCTGTGATATAGAAAGTAAGAGGATTATTAAAGTTTGTATCTTCAAAGTTACCTTTAATATTGTCAGCTGTCATTTTAACATATTCTGAAACAAATCCTTTGTTTACGTCTATGCTTCCGCCCGTATTGCTGACAGCTAAATCAATTTTCTTTGGGTCAATGGTTTCAATATCTATCAAATCGCCATTTGCCTTAATATTTATATCTTCAGCGGCGCTGATATTGTTGATTTTTATATTTCCATTGACTGTTGTAAGTTTTATTGAGCCTGTATTTGCTTTTATACTGTCAGAAATCAAATCACCGGCGTCTTCGGTAAGATATATGTCTTTTTTGGCAGCCATATTAATTTTATTGGAGGATATGGTTCTTAAATCACTTAAAGATGAACCTATAGAGTCGTTTACTGCCGTTAAAATCAGATCTTTGCCTGTGATATTGGCAGAATCATCTGAATTTAAATCCAATATTGAATTACCGGCTTTTAAAGTAACGTCTCCCAGTTGGGAAACTATCGTTTTTACGTTGATATTACCTGTTTTTGCTTCCATATCGGTATTATTGGTTGAGTCAGAAGCCACCGTTATATTGTTTTGAACGGTCATAT
>MFRJ01000025.1 GCA_001784535.1 Candidatus Melainabacteria bacterium GWA2_34_9 | reverse complement strand
CTTTTATTAATATTATTTATTTTATTTTAATTATGAAAAGCTAATTTGTTTTCACACAAGCATTGACGGCTCTTCCGATTAAAATAATACTACAAGAAAGGTTTAAGTCAACATAGAAATTTTATAAGCAACTTAATTACTTTTTTGATGAAGATTTAGATTGTGTGTTTAATTTTTTAATAACTTCATCAGTAATATCACTGCCGCCATCAATAACAACCTGTTTGTTTAAAACCAAATCAAATTTTTTGGAAGATGAAACTTCTTTAATTATTTTAATAACAGTATCTTCAATCACGCCCCATTTTTGAGTCTGATCTTTTGCATAAGCATTTCTTTTAATATTAAATTGTTCACCTAATTTTGCTTCCAAATTATTCTTTTCTAAAGGCGATTTAGCTTCTTGCATCTGTTTTTGAGCATCAATTACAAATTTTTGAAGCTCTGCTTCTTTAATTTTCAAATCTGCAGAAAGCTCCTGAGCTACAGTATAATTTTCTCTAATTTTATCCAAATCAATGACAGCAGTTCCTTCGGCATAAGATTTTGCTGAATATCCAAACATTACAAACATAACAGCTAATAAAACAACCGTTCTTTTAAAAATTTTCATAACACTTACTCCATAAACTGTAAAAACAATATCAAAAACTATTATACATTAATATCTTTCGCCAACAGCGAATGTAAAGTTTCCTTTTTTATTACCTGATCCTACTTGTGTTATAGGATAACCATAATCAAATCTTATAGGACCCAACATCGGTATTGGAACTATTAACCCGCTGCCCACAGAAATTCCATAGCCCGGTCTATTATAAAGATCTGTTGAGAAAGTTTTGTGAAATAACGTACCTGCATCTGCAAAGAAAGCGGCTCTAATATCTCTTATGAATTTATATTTAACTCTGTTCATAAAAGGAATTGGGGTTCTAAACTCAGTTGTTGCCATCATAAATCCTTGTCCATTACCAATATCACCTTCTCTGAACCCTCTAATCGAATATGGTCCGCCAAGCCTAAAAGCTGCGAATTCCGGCAAATCTCCGACTACTCGTGAAGCGATTTTTCCGCCGACAAGAAAAGTAGATTTTTCCCCTACAGGATAATATTTTTTAACTGCTCCGCTTATTTTTCCAAATGTGCCCGCATCACCAGACACCATAAAAGATTCTTTAAATGAAGCTGATGCATACCAACCTTCAGTCGGATTTATAATACTGTTTCTTGTATCATAAACTACTCCCGGCCCAAGAGTAAGATACGTTCCGCCATTCAACATATCTGCTCTTTCCGATATTCTAAAAGAGTCCGTATATCCTTCATCTCTAAATTTTTGTTTAATTCCTTCTTCATCACCTTCTCTTAATTTAATTCTTTCAACCCCCATAGAAATACTGCCGGCTAAATTAGGAATTTTTTTAATAGGGCGTGCAAATTCAGCTTCTCCCCCAAATCTTTTTTCAATACCGAGAGGAACTTGATAACTCGCGATATCTCTGGCAAAAGCAGTTAATCTCAATGAATTAAGAGTGTTTTTTAACCGCGGTTCAACAAAATTAGCTTCAAATTGAAGCGGTGCTTTGTCAACAACGTCATTGTCATTAAACATAACGCCACTTCCTACATTAAAATTGGCGCTTAATTCCTGTCCTAATCCCCTGAAGTTGTTATCACCATATCCGACAGAACCGAAAAATCCTGTTTCTGTATCAACACCGCCACCTAAGGAAACTGAGCCTGTTCGTTTTTCGTCAACTTCAATTGTTATTTTGTATTTATCAGGATCATCAGGTGCTGCCGAAATTACTCTTCGTACATCTGAGAATGCCTGCGTTCCGTACAATCTCGCTAAATCCTGTTTAAGTTTATTTTCATTGTAAACTTCTCCCGGAGCTATGGTTATATTTCTTTTAATAACAAAATCTTTTGTTTTCGTATTTCCTGAAATATTAATTTCCTGAATTTTTCCTTCATTCAATTGAATATTTACTACACCGTCAGGATCATCTGATATTTTTTGCACTCTTGCAAGAATATAACCTTTGTCTGCATATAATTTTTCTATGTCTTTAATTGAATTATTTAATTCTGTAATATTTTGAGGCAAACCTTCCTGATTATTAAGAAGTTTTAATATCTCTTCACCTGAAACAACATTATTTCCTGTTACATTAAATCCTGTAACAGGAACATTTTCTTCTACCTGAATACGCAATGCAATTCCAGAGTCAGTTTGTTGAGGAACAGCCTTAATTTTTTCGGTAAAATATCCCATCTTATATATGTTTTTTAAATCTTCCTGTACTAAATCTTTATCAAACTTTGTTCCTATTTTTATATTAAGTTTGTTTAAAATATTTTGAGTATTTACAAGATTATTTCCGTCTATATAAATTTCTTTTATTGTTATTGCATCATCATAAGTTTTATTTTCAAGAGTTTTAATATTAGCAGTATCAATACTTTTTACTTCTATAAACTGTTTTTTTTCTTCGACATTTATATCCTTAGCCGTACTAGGCTGAGAAAAACAATTTAATATAAAAATATTGATTAATATATTTACGAATATTTTTGATTTACTAAAGTCCATTAATCTCCACTGCGTGCAAAATATTAAAGCTGTTAATAAATAATATATTAACTATTCTATTATTAAATAATTATTTTGACCAACAAATATTTTAATAAAATTTATTTTCAATATTAAATAAAGATTCTTCATCTGCTTAACAGATTTTTAAAGATATTAAGAAATATTAAATCAAATTTCAATCTTCAAAATACTTGTATTAAAAGCTTTTTGATTTTTTTATCAATGTGTTTTTCATGAATTTTAAGCAATTATTCATAAAAAAAATACTTTATTAAAACAAGAATATATACAAGATATCTAAAAAGAAAATAAACAGTATCTAAAAACATTGAAATCATTCGGGGGGTAATGTGCAAAAGCACATTTAAAATTAAGAAAAATAAATTTATGAATTACTAGATATATTTTGGAGGAGAAAAAAATGAGTATTTATGGCGTAAATAATTTGGGTCTTTACGGTTATAACCAAGTTCAACCTGCGGGAATTCCCGGAATGCAGCAAAACTATGGCATTGTTGATAATTCATCAATGTTTGGCAGCTTGTTTGGAACCGGACAACAACAATCAGATCCATTTGCAGTCATAGCACCTCAAGCAAATGCTGTTGATCCACAATTACTCAGAAAAGCCATTGATATAAATGGAGATGGTCAAATAACTCAGGAAGAAATAACAGCATTTTTAAGTAATCCTACAGCAGCTATACAAAAAGCAACTGCAATAAGCCAGCAAGGCGGATCAAATCAATTATTACAAATGCTTTTACCAATATTAATGTCACTTATGAATGGACAATCTAAAAATACTGAAGCTATAAGTAAAAATAATGCAGCTACAGCTCAAAATAATTCTGCTACAGCACAATTGCAACAACAATTACTGTCTGCTGTCGCAAACAGTGACAAATTAAAACAACAAGTGACAGATCAAGGCAAAAAACTGGACGAAAGCCAAACCGCTATTACTAAAGCTCAATCTGATTTAAAAGCTGCTATAGCTAAGTCTGAAGAAACTGCTACAGCGTTAGAAGATTTCAAAAACGGTCCAGGAAAAGAAGATCCAAAACGTTTTGCAAATGAATTTGCCCAACTTCTTAATGCAAACAAAGATGCTGCCGTAAGCAGAAATGAGTTTAAAGCTCTTTACAAAGCTGCCGGCGAAGATGCAGTGATTGACAAAACTGAATGGGATTCATTAATAAAAGATAGCAAACTTGCAGATGACGTTAAAGCTGATCTTACAGCTCAAGTAGCAGAATCCGAAGAAATAGACGTAAAAAAACTTGAAGAACAATTCTTTGAAGCTGATAAAGACGAAGATGGCAAAGTCGAAGCAGGAGCAGAAATAAATGCTTTCGGAACAGATGTTGCAGAAAATGATGGAGATGCAACTTCCGTCGAAACCGGTGATCTCTCAGCTGAATCTTTTGAAGTCTAAGTATACTATGCACTCAGCAAATATAGTATGCCCTTTTGTATACTATGCCCATAAATTAGAACAGAAAAAATCTAATTTATTCGTTTTATGACCTTGCCCCATTTTTTGGACAGTCTAAACTAAAAAAATTAGCTTGTTGAAATTAAAACACTTTCGTTGATTGAATTTAAGTATTCCTTCGGAGTCATGTTTTGAATCCCGCTATGAGGACGAAATTCGTTGTATTCCAGCCTCCATTTTTGTATTTTACTCTTAGCATCTTCTAATGACAAGAACCAGTCTGAATTTAAACATTCTTGCCTGAATTTACCGTTAAAGGATTCAATAAAAGCATTATCAGTAGGTTTACCCGGCCTTGAAAAATCTAACGTAACATTGTTGGTAAATGCCCATAAATCAAGTTCTTTAGAGATAAATTCAGGTCCATTGTCAACTTTGATACATTTAGGTACTCCATATCTTTTTTTTGCTACTTCTAACACATCTATTACCTCTGTTGCTTTAAACGTAAAACCAATACCAAGGGCAGGACTTATGCGTGTAAAATTGTCAACTATGGTTAATATTCTAAGTTTTTGACCATTAAATAGTTGATCTGACATAAAATCCATACTCCAACAGTCATTTAATGATTTTGGCAGAGTTTCTATTTGCCTTAACTTTACACTTACTCTTCTTTTTGGCTTTTTCTTTTTCATTTGAAGCCCTTCTTCTCTATAAAGTCTTAAAACTCTTTTGTGATTTATCTTCCAGCCTTCACGTTTTAAAAGAGTGTGTATTCTTCTATAACCATAATGAATTCTTGTTTGCGAAATGTCCTTTATTCTCATTCGAAGAAATTCTTGCCTATCTCGCCGAGATTTGTAATAGTAGCTTGATCTTACAAAATTAACAACTTCACAAGCCCGCCTAATCGGCACTTTGAATAATACATTTAAAAAATCAACCAATTCTCTATTCTTGACAGGCTTTAAAGCTTTTTTCTAAGCACCTCTTGAAGCATTTCTTTATCTAATGCTAAATCCGCAACTAACCTTTTTAACCTGTGGTTCTCTTCTTCTAATTGCTTCAGCTTTTTTAATTCTGATGGCATTAAACCGCCATATTTCTTTTTCCAGTTGTAAAAAGTATTGTCTGAGATTCCCATCTTCCTGCATACTTCAACCACAGAAGTCCCTTCTTCTGCCTGCCTTAGTGTAAAGGCTATTTGCTGCTCTGTAAATTTTGATTTTTTCATCTTCTTCTCCTTTTAATATTTCATATTTTAATAAAAACCACCATTTTTTAAATGGTCTGTTTTTGGGGGAGAAGGTCACATAGTATACTTTTCCAGTTCAATAACAAAAATATCAAAAGTCCGCTGCCAGCTGTATATTTTTGCAGTTTCAAAAGCTTTTTCGCAAATATCATTATAGCTATTTGGATTTTTCAAGAATAAAGTCATTTTATCAACTAAATTTCGCTCAGAATTAGACTTCATGTCAAAAACAAACCCGTTTTCTCCATCTTTAATTATTTCCGAAGCACCTGCATTAGTGCTTACAATACAAGGTTTTGAATTTGCCATAGACTCTAACACAGCAAGATTAAAAGTGTCTTCTATTGAAGGAGCAACCAGAACATCTATTGATCGGTAAAACTCCTGAATATTTTCCTGATATGACAAAAATTCCACGTTTTTTTCAATATTCAAGAACTTAACAAGCAATTTAACCCCTAAATTTTTAGGGTATTTGGGATAAATGATTTTAGCTTTAAAATCATATCCTTTCTTCTTGAGCAATCCCAGCGCTTTAAGAAAGATAAAACCGCCTTTAATCCTAAATCCCGGCGCAGAAAGCCCGAAAGTTAAGATTTTATTTTTGTTAATTTCTGGAACGTCATCAGGAATATCCACGCCGGGATAAATTACAAAAATTTTATCATCAGATATCCCATAATTCTGGACGATATCTCTTTTTAAAACTTCAGAAACCACAAATATTTTTCTATAACCCTCGTTAAACCATTTTTTGTGGTATTTCATGCGCTCTTTTTTGATTTTTCTAAAGCTGTAAAAAAAAGCTTCCAACGGGTTTTTATCCCGTTTAAGTCTGTTTAAAAGAGAATGCCCCTGCAAAAAAGTTATATCAACAGGTGGAGTAATATTTTCAGAAATTACATAATCATAATTTTCATTTTTAATAAGCTTTTTAGCTTCAGAATAAAAATTCTCCATAGTTTCAGGCTTTAAATGGTTATAATGCTCATCTACTACAATGATTTTATTTATTCCTTCAAGATATTCAATATCGGATTTACTGCAATAGATGTCTATTTCATAATTTGCAGCAACAAATCTTTTTATAAGGTTAAAAAACAGCTTTTCACCGCCGCCATGAAACTTGTCTTTCTGCAAAAGTCTTATAATAAAAGCAATTTTTTTCATGATTATTGCAAAACCTCATAGAATTTATCGCAAAAATCCTGCCAGTTATAGTTAAGGGCAATTACATAAGCATTTTTTGATAATTCTGAATATTTACCCCTATTTTCAAGAAGATAAATAAGTTTTTCGGAAAGATTTTCGGAAGCATTGTTCTTCATATCAAATATAAATCCGTTTTTTGCATCCTGTAAAATCTCAGACACGCCACAGAAAGAACTTACTATAGCAGGTTTTCCGCTAATCATTCCTTCCAGGGCAACAAGTCCGAATGTTTCCATTAAAGAAGGCATAACTATAGCATCAACTGAATTGTAAAAATTCTGCATGTTTTCTTGATGAGGCAAAAACTCAATTAAGTCCTTCAATCCATATTTAAAAAGCAAAAATTGGAGTTTTAAATTTTTCTTTGCCTTTGGGTAGATAATTTTTGCCTTAAATTTGTAACCGTTTTTCTTAAGAAGATAAATTGATTTCAGAAAAACGTTTCCACCTTTTTTACTAAAACTTGGTGCAGAAATCCCGAATACAAATTCTCGTTCAATGTTTAAAACATATTCATCTGAGTGTACTTCTGGCTTATCCACACAAGGATAAATAACAACAAATTTTTCCTCATTTAGCCCGAAGTTTCCTTTTAATTCATCTTTTAATGTGTTTGAAGGCACAATTATTTTGCTATATCCTTGCTCAAGCCATTTTTTCTGCGCATTTATATATTTATGTTTTTTCAGGGTAAATAATATCTTTGAGAGAAATTTTCCTGAAAAGTTTTTGTAATGAAGCAAAGAATGCCCTTGCAAAATTCCTATATCTATTACAGGAGAAATGTTTTCCGAAATTACATGGTCATAATTCTCATTCTGAATTAAATTTTTAACTTCATCATAAAATTTTTCTATCTTTTCGGGATACTTAAAATCTTTCGGATGTCCAACAAAGCTAATTTTATTGATTTTTGGTTTTAAAATATTTTGTTTACTCAAATAAGACGAACAATAAAGATCAACAACCCATTCTGAATTGACAGCTCTATTGACAAGTTCGTAAAAAACCCGCTCGCCGCCGCTGTGAAAGTTGTCTTCTCTAAAAACGTTTATTACAAATGCCAGCTTTTTCATTTTTTAATAATAGCAAAAAACCTAAAAATTAGCACCAAGAGCTTTATAAAGACTAAAGTGATTTATAATATAGTCGGTTTTCGACTGAATCTGCTCTTTTTGAAGTACGATTAATTTTTCTTTCGGGTCTAGTGTGTCTAGATAAGAAATTACACCGGCTTCATATCTTGCATCTGTAAGTTTTAAATTTTCTTTTTCAAGATTTATTTTTTTTATGAAATCTTCATTTTTCTGATAGCTTGTTTTTACTATTAATAATGAATCATTCACCTCTTTTAAAGAAGTAATGATTGTTTTCTGGTAGTTTTCAACCATTTGATCGTATAAATATTTTTTAGATTTAAGTTTTGTTTTTCTTTGACCGCCGTTAAATATTAATTCAGCAATACGACCGCCAAATCCATAAGTAAAACTGTTATCCTGAAACAATTTTTCAATATTTCTGGCATTAAAACCAACTTGACCGGTGAGGGTTATATTAGGCAAATATTCTTTACGGGCAATGTTTACATCAATTTTAGCTTTATTAAGCTGTGCTTCCGCCTTTAAAATATCAGGTCTTTTGAGAATTTTATCTGATTTAACTTTATCTGTAAGATTAGAAAACGAGTCGATAGTGTCAATATTTCCAAATTTCAAATCCGCAATATTATCGGGGCTATCCCCAGTAAGTACTGCAAGT
>MFRJ01000024.1:2195-8408 GCA_001784535.1 Candidatus Melainabacteria bacterium GWA2_34_9 | reverse complement strand
GGTGACATAATTCTGACCTTAGATTTTCCTCGCCAAGTTTTTGAGAAAGTGAATTGGTTAGAGGCGGCAGAATCATTTCAAATCCCAGATATCGAAATGATTCTTCAAACGCATATGATACTAAGCCAAGATTGCCTGTAGTAATTTTCATAATTTGGTTAGATTCCAATCTTTAAACAATTATTTTTATTATTATCTTGCTTTATATTAAGCTCAAATTTAATATAATTAAACAGCCAGATTATTTTATGAAAGGTTTTATTCAATGCCGAGAAATTCAAGACAATTAACAATTGATGAAATAGCAAGGATTCCTTTTTTTAATGATCTGTCTGATGCAGACCTTAAAATATTATCAGAAATGCTGGATCTTTATTATTATGATAAAAATAAGTATATTTTTAGAGAAGGTGAAGTTCAGGATTCATTATTTTTTATAATGGATGGCTCTGTAATAGTATTAAAAAATGCAGAAGATGGACACCAAGAACAGCTTGCACAGTTTAATGCTCCCCAGGTAATTGGAGAAATGGCTCTGATTTCACCCGGAACAAGATCAGCAAGCATTATGACCATAACTCCCGTAACTGTTACAAGATTTGGTTGTGCTTCTTTTGAAAAAATAATCAAAAGAAAGCCTGAATTAGCAATAAATATTCTTAGAAAAGCAGGAAATACTGTCAGCACAAGACTTAGAAAAGCTAATCAAACTTATTTAAAAGTAATTCACGAACCTAAAAACGATGCTTAACAAAATAACTTAATCATAATAATTTTGCTTATAATAATCTCTGTCAGGAAAATTGGAATTAGATAAAACTATTTGTTGATATTCGGCTTTATCAATATCAAGACCGGAAATTTTTATATTAATTTTTTGCGGTTTTTTAATTTTTTTAAGTTCTTGTTTTTCATTTTCAGGCATAAGTTCAACCTTTAATTTGCATTATATTTTTTGAAATGAGAATAAAGCTTTACTATTCTTTGAATATCAGCTTTCTTTAACCTGTTTCTTAAAGTCGCAGCTATCTTTTCAACAGGAATTTTATGATTATAATACAGATCACAAGCTCTATATTCCATTTTAATTACCTCTTTAGGTTTTTTCTTTTGTTCTGCTTTGTATTTTTCAGGAATATATTGCTGCGGTTTCGCTAAATTTTTTTGTTCGTCTTCACTTAATCCGAAGAAAAAATCTTTGTCTAAAGGAATAAGGTTTTTGATGTTGTTATTAAGGCTGTTATAGTCTGCATAATGAATATAAAAAGCGTCATCAAGCTTGTAAGAATGAGATGCTATGAGTTCATTTATATAAAATTCATCTTTTTTTAAATCAAAATTATGCCTTTTTAAAATAGTTAAATATGCTTTAGGAAAGTTTTTTAGCTCCGAGGTTTTAGAAATACAGTTATTATTGATAATTTCATAATTTAATTTGTATTTGCCGCTGGATTCGGGAATGTTTTCAAATAAATAATATAATTTGCCTTTTTCTTCAGCTGCTTGCCGGTTGTCTAATATGGCAACATAAACTCCGTATAGCCAGCCTTCAAACAATGTTTTAATTTCAGGATATTTGGCTAAAAGAACATTTTTCTTTTCCGAGATTTTTTCAGCCAAAAACTGTTCGTATTGAGTTTCCAGCTTAGCCATTTCAAGCTGTTTTTGCTCTTTTTCTTCGGGGGTTTTTCTAAATATCATTATAAATCCTTTAATTTCAATATTATTTTACCCTAAATATAATCTTGAAATCCTTAATTATTAAACTAATGCAATTAATTTAATAAGTTTTTTTCTTTCACCTTCTATATTCAGGCTGTCAACAAAATCATTAGAAATCGCTTTACCTGATTTTAGATAAAAAACACCTGCTTCATCCATATAGCCCTGAGTTATTTCCTTGAATATTTCTTCAAATTCATTCTGTGGTGTAGTCTTTTTCCAGTAAGTTTCAATTGCATGGTAGCACTGAGGGTTTTCTCCGACATTACCTGTCAAAGAATAAGCAAGATCGGAACATCCTCCAAGGCAAACAAGACCAAATTCACAAGACTTACAGAAACCTTTCAGGGAAAAGTATCTGTTTACTCTTTTATTCCATTTACAAAGATGTCTGGAGTTCCAGATTTCTTTTAAAGATTGCTGTCTTAAATCACCTTCCGTAAATTCATCCCGATAAATCGACAAACACCCTTGAACCTTGCCGTCACTTCTTATACCAAGCACATGTTTGCCTGCCGAACAGCCTTTCCATTGAGAATATGAAGAATGGCGGGGGATTACTTTTGAAAAATATCCAAAGTCATGAAGACATCTAATTGCAAGTTTATTCATTGGAACGACAATTCTGGACTGTGCAAAAAACAAGCCAGCTATATAATATTCAAATAAATCAAGAAATAAATCATCTTTCATTCTTCCATGAGGTGACGCAAGCTGAATTTGCCATGCTTTAAACGGAGAATCCATTAATTTTTCTTTAAATAATGCTAATTCATGTATGTTTATTTTATTTAAAGTGGTTATTGCAACTGTTTTAAGACCTGACTTTTCAACATATTCCATTGTGTTAAATATTTTATTGAACAGCCCCGGAACCTGTCTTATGTGGTCGTTAATTTCAGGAGTTGCGCCATCAAGACTTATGCCGAGTGTCTTAAGCCCCACCTCTGCCAAAAAATTAATTTTGTCTTCTGTTAAAGCTATACCGTTTGTTATTATAGATACGTCAATATTGCCCTGAATCAATCTTTTTATAATTTCCTGCCAGTCAGGATTAAGAAAAAGCTCGCCGCCTATTAAATTTACATCCTTACAGCCGATTTCAGCAAGCTGGTCGCAGATATTAAGAGCTTCTTTTGTATTTAATTCATCTTCTCTGATTTCTCCGGCAGAAGACCCGCAGTGCAGGCATCTTGCATTGCACTTTAATGTAATCTCCCAGACTACATTATGAAGCACCTTTTTCTTAAACATTTAGAAATCTCTTATATGGCTTTAATTGGATTTTTTATCGGGAGGACAGTCGTTTTGCTGCTGGGAATAGGTGTCAAAAATGTCATCAGGAAAATATACGCCATATTTGGTAACGTAAGTATTCTCATCAGGCTTTTGAGTAACAGGTTTTGGTTTAGCAACAGGTTTATTATCACAAGGAGGTTTAACCGGTTCAGGTTTAACAACAGGTTTAGGCGGATAGGTGTCCTCAATATCATCAGGAAAAAAGACACCGTATTTTGTGACATAAGGCTTTTGATCATTTTCAACAGGTTTTTGAGGTTTAGATGCTTCAAGTTCTTCCAGCTTTTCAAGCTTTTTAATAGCGCTATTTTGATATGAATTATAAATATCTTCTGTGGACTGGACTCCATATAAAGTAGTGTATTCTCCGCTTTTAGATTTAACGGAAGAAGGTTTTTTTTCTACGGAAGTTTTTTGCTGTTTCCCAAAAGCTGTATGGGAAAAAAGAAGGTTTGATGCGATGAGTATTGATAAAAACCTGTAAATTTGTTTAAACATTTTTTCTCCAAATACTTATTTTATAAATCAATTTTATCATAATTTAGCGTTTAATAAAAATCGGATCCTGAGAATTTATTTCTCCGCTAAAAACATGGGCTGCTTCTCTACATCCTCCATCACATTCACTTATAATGCCGCAATCTTTACAGGCTGCCGGCATGTAGTCTTTTTGAGTAAATCTTTTCCAGTATTCATTAGATTTTAATGATTCATATTCAGAAAAATGGCAAAGTTCAACGGGAGAATGATTACAGGTTCTTATAAATCCAGAAGGTCCGATCACAAAGAAATTTACTGCGGCTGAACATCTCGTTGATATTTTCAGATGAGAATATTTGCTTGTATCAACAATACATTTAGGGAGTTCTGTCCCTATACTTCCGAATCTGTTGGCTGTTTTCAGTACTTCTTCCGCCGTGTCAAGCATTTCAGTTATTTCTTCTTTTGAAAGCATAAGTTTTTCAGGATTTTTAAGCCCCCTTCCTCCCGGAAGAAACCTGTTAAGCAGAAGGGTGTTCGCTCTAGCTATTAATGCTTCTGAAATGGTTTCGTATAGTTCAAATAAATTTTTTTTGGTTACGGTAATATTTACCGTTGTAGAAATGCCCATTTCTTTAGCTTTAGAAAAATTTTCAAGAACTTTTTTATAATTTCCCGATAGTGTATGAAGTTTAAAAGTACTGCGTCCCGGCAAACTCATGCTCAGGTGTACATTATTTTTTTTACAAAAAGCCAGAATATTTTTATTGATAAGTGTACCGTTAGAAATAAGATTTATGCTTGGAGGCTTTTTCTCTGAGATCAGCTTTTCATCCTTTGTTTTAATGTGTTCGACTTCGCAGGATGCGGCAAATTCAATTATTTTAAAGAGGTCTTTATTTAATAAAGCTTCGCCCCCCGTAAAGGTTATATGGCAAATACCTTTGTCTGTCAGAAGTTTTATACAGTCTTTCCATTCCTGTAAAGACAGCTCTTTTTTCTTCATACTGTTATTTACTTCCCATGGACAGGAACAAAAAATGCATTTATGGTTGCATTTATAAGTCATTTCCAGAATACATGAAGCAGGAAGAAAAGACGGCGCTAATTTTGAAGTTATATTATTTTCCGGCATCGTTTAATTTTGTTCCCAGAAGTTCCTCTAAGCGTTCTTTGTATTTACTAATAGGGGAATTATTATGTTCTTTTTTCCCTTCTGAAAAATCATAAAGCAAACTTAAGTCTACTAAATCAATGCCGCAGGTTTTATGGGGTTGAGCATTTTTTCCGTAAGTTACTATAATGCAATATTCCGGATTTTTTACATCAGGGCTGCATTTTTTGCAAAATTGGGATTCATCAAGTTTTACATCTATTTTTGTTATTCTGCTTACTGATAAATGAATATTGTATAAGTCCCCAATATTATCCCCAAACGTTGAATAATATGAAGTACTTTCTTCGCATACAGGACAGTGATATTGTACTCTGTTCACCGGAGCAGCCATATCATAACACATTGCTCCTTCAGGTGGTCCATCGTAATTAGGAGGAAGTTGTGCTAATTGATTAGCAAGTCCTGCTCTGTTAGGAACCTTGTCAGCATTATTTTTTGCTAATGAGTAACCTGAAAATCCAATAAATGTAATCAAGCATAAAATTAAAATAAAAGTAAAATTAATCCACATATATTCGTCCTTATAATTAAGCAGTTAAATTATTTTAATTTTGTTCCCAAAAGGTCTTCCAGTCGAGCTTTATATTTTTCAATGGGAACTTTTTCCTTTTCCATCTCTAAAAAAGCATAGTAAATAGAATGTTCTTTTTTTCCTTCTGAAAAATCATAAAGCAAGTTTATATCATCTAAACTTACATCACAAGTTTTATGAGGCTTTGCGTTTTCACCGTAAGTTACTATAATGCAATATTTTGGTTTTTTTATATTTGGGCTGCAATTTTTGCAAAATTCGGATTCATCAAGTTTTACATCTATTTTTGTTATTTGTTTTACTTTATTACGATAATTGTCCAGATAACTAATATTGCCTTTTTCTTCAAGAGCATCTTTTAATCCTGTATAATGAAAAGTTCGTTCTCCGCATACAGGACAAATATATTCTGTTTGTTGTTCCTGATATTCAGGAGGACTTTGGCTATAACACATTGCACCCTGAGGTATTTCATCTTTTTCAAGATCATAAGGAAGTTGTGACAGCTTATTAGCAAGTTTTTCTCTTGTAGGGGCATCGTCCGTATTATTTTTTGCCAGCGAATAACCTGAAAAGCTTAAAAAAGCAATGACACAGACAATTGCTATTATAATAAAATTAACCCACATATATTTTTTCCTTTTATCAGTTTAATTCTATTTTTAAGGATTATGGAATACCCATAATCCTTATTATTTCATAAATATTGTTCTTTAATTATTATGATTTACGGCATAGGAGGAGGTGTTGTATGCAAACTATTATATTGTTTTGGAGCATAAGGATTGCTGCCATCTTCATTTCTTAATAACGAAGGAGTTAATGTTTTAGATCCGCTTAAATCAACAACCGGCGGTGCATCGGATGGAGTATCAAAATTATGACTGGAATAATGACTTGCTCCTTCATAATCATACGAGCCGTTACTATAGCAGTTAGCACCATAACCACTATCATCGGCAGTTTGCTGCAGCTGTTGATAAGAATAAGAATCATATTCATC
>MFRJ01000024.1:0-2170 GCA_001784535.1 Candidatus Melainabacteria bacterium GWA2_34_9 | reverse complement strand
AAAAATACAGTAAATAAAGCTACAACGATAAGTGAAAGATTTAAAATTGATACTTTTTTCATAGTACCTCCTCAGGTTTGTAATTAGTTTATATTAAGTGAAATTATAGGATTTGTAAAGATTTAACGGTTTTAGGTACATTGGTTATAAATTAAAATATATTGATTTAAAAACATCCTGTTATTTATTACTATTGCTTGACTCAGATTGATTAATCAACTCTTTAACTTTTAAAATTAAGCTTTTCGCCTCTGAATTGTCGGGATCAAGCTCGAGAACTCTTTTTAAAGATTTGAGAGCATAGGGATATTCTTGCCTATTAATATAAACCTTGATAAGTTTAAAATAATCCTCGATAGTATAATGGTGTGTATTCAATTCTTGGATTACATTCCATACAGCTTCTTGTGCCTCTTTGTGTTCAGGATCAAGACTTAATGTATCTCTAAGGCTATCTAAAGCAAGGCTATATTCTTCTTGTTCAAGGTAAACGTTTCCTAAAGTAAAAAGAGTTTCGGTATCTTCAGGATTTTCTGCCAGAGTCGTTTTAAGTGATTCAATTGCCAAATCAAGTTGACCGGACTTGAGATAGGCCTGCCCCATTTCTTTATTTTTATCTATTGCTTTGTTCAATAACTCTTTAATTGTATTGTTATGCGGATATATAGATACTGCTTTTTCCAGGCAGTTGATTGATAGAGTATATTCATTTTTGGAAAAATGCGATAAACCTTTATTATAAAGCTCTCTTACTTCATTTAGAAGTTTTGAAATTATATTAATCTTTTCAGCCGCTTTATAATGGTCTTTTATTAATGTCAGTGTTTTCCTGAATTCCGTAAGGGCAGTTTCATATTGTTTGTTTTCAAAAAGCTCTGTAGCTGAATTGAAATGATTTTCTGCTTTAATTTCATCTTCTTTTGATGCTTTTAATTCAATGGGTTCAGCCTCATCTATACTTGCAGCTTTAGGTTTAGCCTTTTTCTTCGAGTTAATTTCTTCTATTGCTGTTAGAGCTTCTTCGTTGTCAGGGTTTATTTTCAATACTTTTTCAAAATTGTCTTTAGCCAGCAGGGAATCATTTTGTTTTAAATATACTTTCCCGAGAAGAAGATAAGCATCTTCATTTTGTCTATTATAATTAAGTGTACTAATCAAGAAGTCTTCTGCAAGTTCATAATTTTCATTTTCATAATAAGTGTAAGCCAGATTATAGTTATAAGTTGAGTTTTTGGGTTCAAGTTTAACTGCTTGTTTAAAATAGAAGATTGCTTCTTTATAATTTTTTAAAGAAAAATATGCAGCTCCTGCATTTTCAAAGTTTTCAGGGTCATTAGAATTGAGCATAACAGCTTTTTTATAAGCTTTAGCTGCCTTAAGAAATTCACTTTTGTTAAAAAATGCCAGACCTAAATTCTGATAAACGTCAAAATCCCTATTGTTTATGGTTATTGCTTTATTGAAATTTTCTACAGCTAAATCATATTCTTCCGTTTTTATGTAAGCAAGACCAAGATTGTAATAATAGTCAAAGTTTGAGTCATTTATTTCAATAGCTTTTTTGAAATTCTCAATAGAAAGGTCGTATTGACCTTCCTCATACTCAATAATGCCCTTATTATAATAAGCTTCAGAGAAATTATTATCTTGCATATATCCACTTTTTTAATTAATACTCTCTTTGATTTTATTATATTGCTAAAAACAGCAGAAGCAAAATATATCAAACAAAAAAATAATAATTTTACAGGAATTTTATAGGATATTTACATAAAATAAGGGGCTTGGAAATTACACTAAACCCCTTTATGAAAGTTTTTTTGGATTTCCCTTTTTTATTAAAAAAGAGAAACACGCCAGGAGGGATTCGAACCCCCGACCTTTTGGTTCGTAGCCAAACACTCTATCCAGCTGAGCTACTGGCGCATAATTTATTCGGTTTTCACTTTGCGGAGCTTTTGGTTTCGCAGTGAATCGTTTTACTCCAGCAAATAAATTTTTCTTAAAAATAAATATAGCATAAACATACATACTCAAGCAGAATAAAGAAAAACTTTTGAATTTTAATGAAGGTGCTTAAATCTTGTTAAGAAAAATCGTCTAATTTAATGCATGAATTTTTTGGGTTTAATAAAGAATATTTATATTAATCCTTCTTTATAGCTTTTTC
>MFRJ01000023.1:2446-15994 GCA_001784535.1 Candidatus Melainabacteria bacterium GWA2_34_9 | reverse complement strand
CTCTCTTTACGAGGTACAGAGTATATTAACACCACCGATTTTTAGAGTCAAGTGGTTTCTTATTATTCCTGCCTCGACTTTTATTGAGAATGCTCTTTTTTTTGTGAGCTTATTTAATTTAACCCAAACAAAAATTGCTGACAACTGTTTTTTTAAAGGAATTTAAAAAATTTTTTGATTTTTAATACAAGGTTTTTTGCATTTCTTTTATTTGCAAGGGTTTCAGGATTTTAATTTCCTAAAAAATTTTTTAAATTCCTCTTTTTTAATGTTAAAACATGTGAAATTCATGCTTAAACATGTTTTTCAGGTTTTTTGTCACCAAATTTTTACGACTATTTTTTTAATTTTTTGTTCCCCCTTCAAAAAAATTGTTAAAAAACATTAAGCATAATTTACTCAACAAAATTAACCACTACTAGGAATTTTTATTTTTTTATAAAACTTTTATAAATTCAAATAGCAATTTTTTTTCTTGAGAAGCTTTAAAAAACTATATCGTTAAATAAGTTATAAAAAAGGGAAAAAAATGCAAACAACCGATAAAATTCCTGCTACACCAAAAATAGTTGGCGGAGCAATTGACCGAACACTTTCTGAAAGAAGCGAATGGCTTAAAAAATATTACAATCTTTTTAAAACTTCAGCAGAAGAATTATCAACCCAAGAAAAACAAACTTTACTTTTTTCTTTAAATGAAAGCGAAAGAAATATTCACAAAACAAGTAAAAAATTAAAAAACCTTGAATCTCTTTTTATAAGAATTTCTCCAAATCAAATCGTTTAAAAATTTTTATACTGTTTCAAAACAAAGCTGACTTAACTTTTCCTGAATTTTTTCAATTCCAATAACAGATAATTTTTGTCTGAATCTTTCTGATTCTTCCAGAGAATCAATAAACGTTTGATATTCAGGCTGTTCAAGAATTGCATTCAATTCCGCACTTCCTGCAAAATTAAATTTAATTGAATTTTCGTTAATTTCCAGAACATCTATAACATCAGAACAATCAAGCAATTCGGCACATGCCAGAATAGATTCTGATGAAATTGAAAAATAAGATGCTGCCTGCTCAATATTTATAACGCCTTCTTTATTATTAAAAGCATATTTAAGCATGCCGGAAAATTTTTTAATTGTTTCAACGGGATCAATTTCGGGTTTTAACCCTATTAAATAAATTTCTTTAGCCTGTGTCTTACTTAAAATACTGAAAAAAGTTTTTTCATCAGACGGCAAATCCATAATAACAAGATAATCTGATTTTTTAATATCTGTCCTGCTTGCGGTAAGCTCTTTTAAAATTGAATCCTGCTCAAAAATATTTAAAGAACGTGCTGTTTCAGCAAAAATTGAAATATTATTCTTTAAAGACTTTATATAATTTATAAAATCTCGTTTTAATCCTGTTGCATTTCTTTGATCAACCCATTTTATGCCCTTGTCATTCTGAGGGCTATTGCCCGAAGAAGCAGATTCATCTTCTATTTCTTCAATGATTTCAGCAATTGCTTCAAATTCCGATTCAAAAAATTCTTCTTCAATTTCTTCTTCTTCGTATTCCGGTTCTTTATCAGAAGCCAGTTTCAAGTCTTTTATAATAAGCTGAATAGTCGTTTTATCCATATAAGAATTTATTGCAGGCGTAAAAGCAATATTAACTTTTTCACCTTCTTCTATATGAATACTTTCTTTTTTCCACCAAACAGCTTCAAGTATTGAACCTTTCTCGTCAGTAAGAAAAAGCTTAAGGTGATTTTTTTTAGCGCCCATTGTCTTTTTTTGCATCAAAGTAAGATTTGACATGCTAAAAATAGGATTGGGATTGCCTTCACCAAAAGGCTCTAATCGTTCAATTTCCTTTATAAAGCTTTCTGTTAAATCCTGCGGCTGAATTTCAACATCTATTTTTAATTCCGGCTTTAATGATTCTGTGTTCAAATTTTTATTTATTGAAGCATCCAGTTTTTCCCTGAATTGTTGAAAGGTCACTTTATTTAAGTCAAAAGAAAAACCTGCAGCAAGGGCATGCCCTCCAAACTGAATAAACAACTCGGCAAATTCCGAAAGTGTTTCAAACAGGTTTAAACAACCAACGCTTCTTGCAGAGCCTCTCGCCTCCTGTTTTTCTTCACTTATCGAAACTAAAAAAGCAGGTCTATAATATTTTTCAACAAATTTTGAAGCTACTATTCCAATAATCCCGGGATGCCAGTCTTTATCAGCAAGAATTATAGCTTTACTTTTTTCAAGGTCTATCTCTTCTTTAATTTTTTTCTCAGCCTGCAAGAAAGTTTCTTCGCACATTTCCTGTCTTTTTTTATTATTTGCATTTAATTCATCTGCATATGCACTTAATTTTTCTTCATCTTCCTCTAATAAAAACTCAACCATGGGAGAAGCATCGCCTAATCGACCTACAGCATTAATTTTTGGAACAATTCCAAAAGCTATAGTCATTGCGGAAATTTTTTGTTTTGGTTTATACCCGCCTATTTCAAGAATTTTTCCTATACCCGGCGGTCTTTTTTGAGAAATTAAATTCATTCCCTGATGAACAAAAGCCCTGTTTTCTCCTAAAAGAGGAACAACATCTCCAACCGTTCCGACGGCTACAAAATAAAAAATTTCATCATGAAGGTGCTCTTTATTGTTGGATTCAAGAAGAGCAACAGCTAATTTATAAGCAACCCCGACACCTGCCAGATGTTTTAAGTTTTTATTCGACTCATTTTCTTCCATGTATTTGGGGTCGATAATCGCATAAGCAGGCGGGATTTCTTCCTGCGGCTCATGGTGATCAGTTATTATTACATCTGTTCCGAGGCTGTTTGCAAGTTTAATCTCGTTTACATTACTAATTCCGCAATCTACCGTAATAATTAATTTTGCTTTTCTGCTGCTTATAAGCTTACAGACATTAGCTCTGTTTAAGCCATGCCCTTCTTCAATTCTGTCCGGCAGATAAAAACTTGTATTAGCTTCTAAAAGTTTTAATGTTTTATATAAAAGAGAAGTACTTGTAACACCATCCGCGTCAAAATCACCAAAAACAACTATATGTTCATTGTCCTGTATTGCTTTATTAATTCTTTTTACGGCTTTTTCCATATCAGGAAAAACATAAGGCGAAGAAATCTCTGCGTTCTCTAAATCAAGAAAATTTTCAGCTTCTTTTGGATTAACTATTCCCCTGTTAATCAACAGTTTTGCTATTATTTCCGAGCCTGCTGCTTTTTTTATCTCGACAAATAATTCATCACTTATATTATTTTGAGAATAAATCCATTTATAACTGTTTTTCAATTCTTTATACCAAAGCTAACTTCTATTTTATTCATAGTTCTATTATAGTCACACCTGAAATTTTTAATAAACAAAAACAATCACTGTCTTTACTTTAGGAAACATTGTTAAGAAATATTAAGAAAAAGTGAACATTTTGCCATATTACATGAGACTGTGTAATAATCAAAAACGTTAATAGTCTAACCATTCCTTTCTTGACTGATGCGGCACTTTTGTCGCATTTATTTTTGCCTTTTTTCATAAACAGGAGATATCTTAGAGAAAAAGTAAAAAAAGAAAAGAAGCTAGCCTCTTTTCTTTTTTTACTTTTTGAAATTAAGAATTTTGATTTTTAATTTTATGCGAATGTTTTTTCATTAACAGAAGAATTATTGGTAACAGCGCTTACAACCGACATAACAACTGCTGTCATTTCAATAGCTGAACTGCATTTATTAACACATGAACCGATTCCTATTGCACTTGCACCTGCGGCAAAAGCCATTGGAGCAGTAGTAGATGTAATACCGCTGGCTGTCATAACAGGAATATTTATATTTCTAACAAGCTCAACTGTGTTTGCAATTGAAACATGAGCTTTTTGAATAAGTCCTCTTGCTCCGTCTGCTTGTGTTTCAACAGTAGCAGCACCTTCTGCCTGAATTAAATCAACGCCCATTTCTTCCAATTTTTGAGCAAGTTTAATTTGATCATTTATTTCAAGATGACCTGGAACTGTAACACTTAAGAAAATATCATTTCCCGCTAATCTCATTGTTTTTTGAGTTATTTCAAGAACTTCTTCTGTTGTAATTCTCAAACCGTTTTTATAAAGAGCGTCGAAATTACCTATTTCAAGAGCATCAGCACCAAACTCAGCTGCCATTGCAAGCTCTTCAGGTATAATTGAAGAAACAAAAACAGGAAGAGTTGTTGTTTCTTTAGTCATTCTGATGATATCTTCACTTGCTGAAACATCAACAGCACTTGCTCCGCCTTTTTCAGCAGCTAAAACAACATTTCTAACTTTTTCTGCATCAAAATTATCAATACCTGCGATAACTTTAACAAATCTTTTTTGTGAAATAACGTTTCTTAATTGTTCTCTTTTATTCATTGAAATTTTCCTCCAAATACTCTTTTAAATTTTAATTATACCACTGAAAAATGCTTTTACAAAGCTTTGAAAATCATTCAAAAAGACCAAATGATATAAACCTCGGATGGTCATTTTGAGCATATTATGGTTTAATAAATTCAGAGGGTTTTTAGTACAACAGATTTATGGAATTGGCTTAAATGAAAATAAACACAAGCAGATTTGGCGAAGTGGAAGTTGATGAAGAGTTAATTTTCAATTTTGTAGAACCTATTTTAGGTTATGAACAATTAACTAAATTTATTCTTCTTGACCATACACCTGATTCACCTTTTAAATGGCTTCAATCCGCAGAAGATCAAAATGTTGCTTTTCCTGTAACATTCCCTGCTTTTTTTGGAATCGAATACCAATTTGTTATTTCTGAAGAAAAAGCAAAAAAACTTGAACTTACAAAGGCCGAGGATCTTTTATCGTTTAATATTACCTGTGTTCCGCAGGGAAATCCTCAAAATGCTACAGTAAATCTTGTAGGACCTCTCGTGGTAAATATGGTTAATAAAAAAAGCATGCAGCTTGTTTTAACAAACGTAAGTTTTTCTACAAAACACAAATTATTCAATCAGCCTGTACCAAAAGTGGAAAAACCGGAGAATGTTCTTAGCTAAAAATATCAGCTGTAAACATAATTTAAGAAAATTATTTTTTTAGGGGTTTTATATAATGCTTGTTTTAACTAGAAAAAAAGGTCAAAAATTAATAATAAACGATAATATAGAAGTAACTATTTTAGAAACACGCGGGGACAATGTAAAAATCGGTATTAGTGCACCTAAAAATGTTTCTATCTTTAGAGAAGAAATTTATGAAGAAATAAAAAAAGCAAATAAAGAATCTATTAAAGAAATTTCTCTGCCGGAATTTAATAATGCTATTAATATTGATGATTCCAGAAAAGATTTTACTTCAGAATATCTGAACAAACTAAAGTCTATTTCCACCAAAATAAACAAACCCGATAAATAAAAACAAAAAAATATGTTAAATTCACCTAAAGATATAATAAATAAAGCAAGGCAGGAACTTTTGATTAATAAAAATCCTGATGTTGCGATAAATTTGCTTTTAGAATCAGCTGAAAGCTTTAAAGAAGATTCTGAATTTTACTACAACCTTTCTAAAAGTACCCTTGCACTTGCCTTTCAAGAAAAACAAGAATATAAAAAAGCCGCGAAAGTTTATAAAGAAGCCGGCGAAAGATATCAAGCAGGTTTTTGCGAGCTTTTGTCAGGAAATCAAAATGAAGCAGAAAAATTGTGGTATAGCTGCTGTTCTGCTTCTCCTGCTGCTCAATGGGGAATATGCTTACTGGATTTTATAAATTTAAGACCTAACCCTCATGTCCCTACGTATTTGCAGATAAGAAATTTTCTTGAAATGGATATAGGCAATTTTATTATTGCAAACAAAACTCGTTATGCTGAAAACATAATAAAAAATGAAAAAGTTTTAGCTTCCGTAAATCTGGAATCATATAAATTAATAGGAAGAGCCTTATTAAATTTTGGTTTTTTAAATTTGGCTAAAAAATATTTAATTAAAAGCGTTGAAATTGTCGATCAGGATGCCGAAACTTTTTATCATTTAGGGCAGTATAATTATGCTATCGGCGCTTATTCCGAATGCATAAAAATGCTTAAAAGGTGTCTTGAGTTAAACAGTTATTATGTTCCTGCTGTTCATTTACTCAAGCAGGTTCATTCAAAGCAGACTGCTCTTTAAAAGAAATCTAAAATAAATTATTTGGAATTTGTCAACCAGCTTTTATAATAACAATTTCCTGACGGGCATCTAACTATATAAGCCCCTACATAATCAATATAGGGAGTTATTTTTACAGGAACTCCGGGGAAATCATGATTATCTCCGTTTATAGTGGTTACCCAAAAAGGGAATCGATCTTTTCCATATATATTCGGATTTTTAAAGCCGTTTGTATCTACAATAATTTCACTGTAACGAGATTCCAACATAGACCAGGCTCTGCCGGACTTATCTATAAAGGCTAATGCGGCAGTATTTGGAAGAACCTCATTGTATTTTTCCCCTGTAGCATCCCAGCACTGATAATTATCGTTATTATTACATTCTTTTATCACTGAAAATTTAGATTTTAAAACATTAAAATTTATTCCATTATTAACATTATCATTATTACCCCCTTCTCTTGAAAAAAGAGAATCTTCTGATAAACAACTATTTAATACATTAGATAAATCACCAAAAGCTTTTTTATAAGCAATTTTATATTGTTGCTCTTGAACATTCTGTATTAATTCAGGAATAGTATAAGAAGCTATAATTCCTATAACAGCTATAACCAAAAGAACTTCAGCAAGGGTAAAACCTATTCTTTCTTTTAGGTTCTTTTTTTTAGATCTGTTTTGTCTATACATTTTTGCTCTAAACATTATTTAACCTCAATCGACTTTTTATTGTTAACCGAAGGACATTATGAGTAGGCGCAAAGCACTTACATGGAAATTTATTCGGTATTATCAACAGCTATTAAAATATTGGGTAAATTCTCACGTTTTAATTAGTCATTAAGTATGATATTTCTGTATCTATAGACATTTTATCTACTCAAATTATAATCTTTTCTCTATAAAAATTTCCAACCAACAAAAAAAAGTCCCTGAAAAAACAGAGACGATGAGTAGCAAGTAAATTTAGAAGAGTTGAGGATTCACTCTTTTATTTTATAAATTTATTTGTAAAATTTTATTCTCTTTTGGCAGTGTTTTTTTCATAATCAAAAATGTTAATTTATAATACTTTTGTACAAGTAAAAAGGTTTGAAAAATGCCAAACAGCCAGCAAAGTTTATTTAACTTTGATAATACAGACGAAAATCTAAGATTTAAAACATTAGAAGAAGTTAAAAAAGTCTGTAATTACTGCTATAAATGCGATTTATCAAAAACAAGAACGAATGTTGTTTTTGGAGAAGGAGTTTTTTCTTCAAAAATAATGCTTATAGGCGAAGGTCCGGGACAAAATGAAGATGAAACCGGCAAACCTTTTGTAGGCAAAGCTGGCAAGTTTCTTGATAAATTTCTTGAAACACAAGATATTTCAAGAGAAAAAAATATTTATATCTGTAATATTGTAAAATGCAGACCACCAGAAAACAGAGTTCCGACAAATGAAGAAATGGCAGCATGCAGAGAATATCTTGATGCCCAGATTCAGCTTATGCGACCTAAAATTATTATTCTTTGCGGTTCAACAGCAGTTAAAGCAATGTTAGGGGTCAAATCAGGCATAACCAAAATAAGAGGACAGTGGTTTGAAGGACCTTTCGACGCAAAAATGATGCCGCTTTTACATCCTTCTTATTTATTGCGTAACCAATCAAAGGCTGTTGATTCTCCACAATGGTTAACTTTACAAGATATTCAGAAAATAAAAAAAGAACTGGATTCTTTTAACTAAAAATTCTTTAAAAAATAAGAAATCTTTACGATTTCGTAACATTTCTACACAACCTTTTAATCTTTGCTAAAATATATTAATGCGTAGCATAATATACTTAAAAAGTTCAATTTTAAATCTTTTTCTATCTATTAAAAATCGGGATTGGAGATATAAGCTTTTATGGAATATGGTCAGGAATTAGATAAAATAAAAACGGAAGTTACAAACTCCGGTAAAAAACTTGAAGATTTATCACAATTAATGCAAAATCTTTCCGGCTTAACAAAACTTCAGGACTCAATAAATAATTTTCAGGAAGATAATGTTTTAAACAGAATTGAAACAAAAATAGATATTCTTGCGCAAACTGATTATTCCGAACTTTTTAATTTTTCTGTGGACAATTTAAAAGAAGATTTAACTCAAAAAAATGATGTTTTAACAAAAAAAATAAGCTCTGTTGAAGAATTAATCAGTCATTCCTCTGATAACTCAGAAAAAGATATTTTATCAAATTTAGCTTGTCTTGAAACAAAAATAACTGAATTAAGCGAAAATATTTCATCTATAAATAATCCTGATAATGAACTAATAAAAAGCAAAATTAATTATATAAGTACAAAACTCAATGAATATAACCAATCCATTGAAAATAGCTTAAATGAAAAAGGTTCTTTATCAGAAGATTTAACTTTTTTAAAAGACAATTTTTATAAAATAAATGAAAAATTCTCTGAAATAACTCATTTAATCCGCACAAATACCGCTGAAAGCGAAGAATTAAACAATAGATTTGAAAGTAATATTACAAGTTTTAATTCCGGCTTCCACAATATTTATGAACGGTTTAACAATCTTGATAATACTTTTAACAGCAGTTTTGCCGATTTCAAAAGCTGCATTCAGGATATTTATGATCAATTCAGCACTATTGACAGCAGAAGCGACCTTGATCAGCTGAAGTTTTATGTTCAATCCTTTAATAATAAGATTTTAAGTGTTGCAGAAATTCTTGAAACATTAAAAGAAAACAATTTTTCTCTAAAAATAGATAATAACGATGCTTTAATAAAAGAAAAAACACAAGAAATTAATGAAAAAATTAAATCTGTTCTTGATGAAACTAAAAGTTTTTCAAATAAGATTTCCGATGAATTTTCTTCTCTTGCAAGTCCTTTATCTTCAGCAATAGAACTTACAAGTGGATTAAAAGAATCTATTGACGAGCTTCTTTCCAAAGATGATATGCAAGTTAAAAAAGAAACCGGTGAGCTTCTTGATAAATTTGAAAATGTCTACAAAAATGCTGAAAATAATTTTGAATATATTTTTAATGCTTCAAAATTATTTTATGAAAAATTAGAAGAAGTAAAAAACGATTTCAGCAATATTTCTTATGACACAAATTCAAAAATCAGTGATTTTATTTCAAAAGCAGATTCTATTGAATTTAAAATCCAAAATAATTTATCAACTTCAGAAAATGCCCTTAATTCTTTAAAAAACATTTCCAGATTTACAGAAACCCAGATAAATCTTACCAGTGAAAGCATTAATCTTCTAAAAACAGGTCTTTCTGAATTGGCTGAAGAATTTGGCTTCTTTAAAAATGATATTACCGACATAAGTTCAAAACTAAACAAACTTATTTTAAAAGAAAAAGAAAATACAGATTCCTTTATTTCTTCTTTTGAAGAAATAAAGGAAGAAATAAATAACACCAGCGAAAAAATCGTTAAAAATATTTCGCCGGAATTTAAAGACTTAAACAAAAAAATTGATAAAACCGAAGAAATTTCAACTGAAACACTTGAAACAGCTAAAGACGTGAAAAGCGCACTTGTGTACATGGCGGAATGGTTTGATTCAGCAGGTAAATTACTTGAAGAAAACAACAAGAATTCAAAGAAAACTCCAATAGAAATTGAAAGAACAAATTCTGTTATAAAAAGAACCGAAGAAAATTTAACCGAACAAATTAAAAGAATTTCTGACAAATTAAACCGCTTTGAAATAAGAATGGAAAGTATTGAAGGAAAAATTGAAAAACTTGATGTTTCACAAAGCAATAGAGAAGTTTTAAATGTTCTTTCAGATATTCTTGAAAAAGTAGAACTTGCAAACGAAAGAAGCAAATCCAACGAGCTAATATTAAACAGGCTTGAAAATCTTGAATTAAAACTGGAAGACCTTGAAGCCCAAAAAACAACAAAAAGCAGAAAAAGACTCGCTGAAGAAAAAGTTTAGTTAAAAAATGCTTATTGAAGTTAAAAATATATCTAAAAGCTTTGATGATAATGTAATTCTTGAGAACATTAATTTTTCTGTTGATGCCGGGGAAACTCTTGCTATTGTAGGCTTCAGCGGCTCAGGGAAAAGTACGATTTTAAAAATCATAAGCGGTCTTGAAGAAATTGACTCCGGTGAAGTTGTTCTTGGAGACAAAGAAATCGGCATGGCTTTTCAATATTCAGCTCTTTTTGATTCAATGTCTGTTTATGAAAACGTTGCTTTTGCTTTAAAAGAAAGAACAAAATTTAAAAAACTCTATACAGAAGATCAGATTAAACAAATAGTTCAGGAAAAACTTGAAACAGTAGGTTTATCTGGGATTGAAGACAAATTTCCAAGCGAATTATCAGGCGGCATGCAAAAACGTGTAGGTTTTGCGCGTGCTATTGTTACAAATCCGCGAATTATTCTTTATGATGAACCTACAGCAGGTCTTGATCCTGTTTCTTCAACCGTTATAGAAGAATACATAGTAAAACTAAAAAACGACCTTAATGCTGCTTCTGTTGTTGTTACACATCAACTTTCCACCATAACAAAAACAGCTGACAGGGTAATAATGCTTTATGAAGGGAAAATCGTATGGGAAGGAACTCCTGTTGAACTTTTAACTTCTGTTGATCCTTATGCATACCAGTTTGTCAATGCAGAAAAAAACGGTCCGATGGTTGCTGTAGCACATTGACTAGTATTTAACAACAACAAAACATCATGCTGAACTTGATTCAGGGTGACAATTTCATTACTGGATAGATTCTTCGGACTAAAGCCCTCAGAATGCCATCTGTCGCTTTTTTACCACTGCCTACTCAAATTAAATGATTTCAGGGCTGTATTATATGATAAAATTTTTTTAATAAGCCTTTATAAAGGAAAAAATATGAAATTATCACCTGCGGTAAAAGTCGGTATATTAACTTTATTCTCAATATTAATACTTGTTTTTGGAGTTATGTGGCTTAAAGGCCGCTCAATTTCTGCCGGCGAAAGAACAGAAGTAATTTTTCATGATGTTGACGGAATGAGACCGGGTTCTGCCGTTCAAATGATGGGTATCAGAATCGGGCAGGTAGAAGATGTTATCCCTGTTATTGGCGCAGAAAACAGCTGCGTTAAGGTAAGATTTGTTATAACCGAGCCTAATATAAAAGTTCCTGATGCTTCCGTTATTTCTATTCAACAATCAGGTATTATAGGTGAAAAATTCCTTGAAATTACCCCTCCCGGACCTGAAAATGTTTTTATTCCGGTAAACAGACATTTTAAAAAACTTTTAAAAGAAGGCTGTATTGTTGAACTTCTAGTTTCAGGCAAATATGTTGCTGTAGGCGAAATAAAAAATTCAGGAATAATTGATTCAAGAACTTTAACTACAGACGAAAGAAAATCAATAAAAACCCCTTATACTTATAAAATAGAATATGTTTTAAACAAGCCTGGCTTTGTTGTTCCAAGATATTCATCCTATAATTTGAATTTTGATGATGATATGCAAGAATTTAAACTCCAAATAACTCCTCCTGACAATGTTATTCTTGAAACTCCGGAATTTCAATCAAAATATACAGTAATTGAGCCTATCAGAATGCGCGAATTTTTTGATATTCAGCTTGAATCAGCGTCTGCCTTAAAAGAAACCAATGACAGAATAAACAGACTTCTTTCCGACAAATTTATTGATGACATTAGAATAACTCTAAATAACACAAAAGACTTTAGTGAAAAGGCTTCTAATGTAATGGATCAGGCTTCTGATATATTAACTTCGTCAAAAGATGATATTACAAATCTTATTTCTCTTTCAACAAAGCTTTCTGACAATATGATTGTTCTTTCTGACAATTTAAACAGCATTATTGGAGATAAAAGATTCAAAACAAGCCTTATTTCAACTTCTGAATCAATTCAAAAATCTTCCGAAGAAATTTCAGAGCTTTTATCCAATTCAAAACTTCAGGATAGCCTTGTAAATATTAATTCCACAACAAAAGATCTTTCTGAAGTCGTTAAATATGTTAACGACCTGACAAAAAATAAAGATTTCAACACTAAAATTGATACAACCGTCAATAACTTAAACACTTCTATTACCAAGCTATCACAGGTTCTTGATACTGTTGACGAATTAACAACCGAAGAAAAAGACAGATTAAAAGAAATTTTAGACAATTCTGAAGAAATTTCAAAAGATATGAAGAAATTTTCTAATAAGCTAAACAAAAGATTCTTGTTATTAAGACTTCTTTTCCAATAAGACTGTTACTTTAAGGAATAAACAATTGAAGCACTACATTTTTGCCGATGAAAGCAACATTAATCAATCTCGTTTTCTCCTAATCGGCGGAATTTGGATTAATGAAATCACTTATAATGCTGCAAAAGAAGAATGTAATCAATATAAACTTTCAATAGGCTGGAGGGAAGATACAAAATTCAACTGGAAAAACATATCAAATAAAGCCTTGAATAAATACAAAGGATTTATAGATATATTTTTTAAATATAATCTTCAATTTAATGCAATAATAATTGATCGAAAAGAAATTAATTTAAAACATAATGAAGAAAAGGATGAAGAACTTGGCTTTTACAAGTTTTATTATCAATTACTAAAACATAATTCTATTTCAAATACTGATTATTATATTTTTTTAGATCGAAGAAACAATAAATCTGATACAAGATTAGATGATTTAAAAAAAATTTTAATAAATGAACAGTTTATTCCAACTGGATTGAAATTCCATTCTGAAATAAAAGGTTTAAATGTTAAAGATATTAAAGCAGTAAACTCTAAAGATTATAATTTAATTCAATTTGCTGATATTCTTTTAGGAGCAATAGGGTTTCATTATAATAAAAGGCATTTAAAACCTGATGCAAGTTGCGCAAAATGTGAATTTGCTTCATACATAACAAATAAGCTTGGAACAAAAAATTTAATATTCAGCACAGGAAAAAAAGGTTATAAAAATTTAAACTTATGGTTATTTAAAACCACCATAGAAAAAGCGTCTTATGACCTACAATTTCCTTAATTATAAGGGTCTTGGAATAATCCAAGAGATTCGGTTCATAATGACGCTCATTTATATTATAAGCGCATTTCAATACAAATTCAAGATGTAGAAAAGTAAAATGAAAAATTATTTAAATAAAATCCATTACCTTAAAGAAATAAAACCGCAAGACAGGTTATTTTTAGGCATTTTACTACCTTGTTCATTTTTTTACGGAATTATAGTACAGATAAGAGAACTTCTTTATAAGTTTACAATCTTAAAAAGCACTAAATTAAATTCCTATGTGATATCTATAGGCAATTTAACCACGGGCGGAACAGGAAAGACTCCTATTACCTGTGAAATTGCTAATTATATTAACGAAA
>MFRJ01000023.1:448-2414 GCA_001784535.1 Candidatus Melainabacteria bacterium GWA2_34_9 | reverse complement strand
ACTGCAATAGTTACAGGAAAAAATCGTGTTAAATCCGGTCAATACGCAATAGGACATTTTAAAAGTGAGGTTTTGCTTCTCGACGATGGTTTTCAGCATTTAAAACTTAAAAGGGATTTGGATATTGTTTTAATTGACTGCATAAAAGTTTCAGGAAACGGGTTTTTATTGCCCGCAGGTCCCCTAAGAGAACTAGAAAAGCGGATAAAAAGAGCCGATAAAATTGTTATTGTGAACAAAAAACCTTTTGATGAAACCTCTGAAAAGCAATGTGAAATAGTTGCACAAAAAATACAAGAAAAATATAGCAAAGAATGTGTTGTTTGCAAGCTAAAACCTGATAAAATCTATGATTTAAAAACGAATGAGCCTTTTTCTCCTTCAAAAACCATTGCATTTGCAGGAATAGGTCAGCCTGAATTTTTCTTTAATTCTTTAAAAAACCAACAAATTGAACTTTTAGATGAAGTGGTTTTTACGGATCATTATCTTTATACTAAACTTGATATTGAAAATATAATTGAAAAAGCACGGAAAAAAGGCGCTGATTCAATAATTACTACCGAAAAAGACGCTGTAAAATTGATGCCTTTTTTAAATGAAATTAATTCAGAAATTAAAATCTGTGCTTTAAAATTACGTGTGGAACTGGATTTAGAAGAATTGTTAAAAGATATTCCTTGTTAAAATAAAAGGGCGAGCGAGTCCACGAAGTGGACGAAAAGCGAGCCCAAAAATAACTCTAGCCCCCTCCGTTGAGGGAGGGGGTTGGGGGTGAGTGATACAAACATAAAAAAGAAATAAAAGAAATGAAAATCCTTGTAATAAGATACAGATTCATAGGCGACACTGTTTTAACAATCCCTTTTCTTAGGAACTTAAGAAAAGCCTACCCTGAAGCGCAAATTGATATGCTTGTAGGTCCCGTTTCGGGAGATGTTTTGCTGGATTGCCCCTATATAGACAACTTAATTTATTTTGATACCACAAAAAAACACAAATACGAGAACACCGGCGAAGAAAAGAAGAATTTTTTCAGCTATGTAAAGCTCTTAAAGCAAAACAAATATGACAAAGCTTTTATTTTAAAAAGGTCTTTTTCAAGCGCAGCTTTAGCTTTTTTAGCGGGAATAAAAGAAAGAATCGGTTTTGATACAGAAGGCAGAGGTTTTTTACTTACAAAAAGAATCCTTTACGTTAAAAACAGACATGAAATAGAGTGTTTTCTTGATGTTTTAAAAGCTGACAATATTTCTATAAGAGATAATCACCTTGAAAACTGGGTTTCTCTAGAATCAGAGGAGAAAATTCAAGAGATTTTAAGCATTTATGATTTATCGAAAAAACCTAAAGTCTTAATTCACGCCACAAGCGGAAATATAAACAAGCAATGGTCAATAGAGCATTTTGCAAAAGTGATTGAGTATTTATCAAACGAAAAAAACACACAGGTTTTCTTTACAGGAACAGCCAAAGATGCAGAAATTTACGATGAAATACTAAGCTTGATTAACGTAGAACTTCAAAACAACCCAATAAACCTATGCGGACAACTTTCTATTCAGGATAGTACAGCGCTTATAAATAAAATGAATTTTGTAGTCGGTTGTGATTCAGGGACTTTACATATCGCAGCTTCTTTAAACATTCCTGTGATAGGAATTTACGGTCCGATGAACCCTAAAAAATGGAGTGCATGGGGCGAAATTCATAAACCCATTCATCTTGATTTGCCCTGCATCCCTTGCGAATTAAGAAAAAAATGCGACCAGAACTATGCCTGCATTAAAAACATAACGCCTGAAATGGTTATAAATGAGATAAATTCCTTATCATCAAATAGCATTAAGGCTTGCTGACAGGCTTTTTAGAAGAAATATAAAGATACGGCATATAGTCATATATGGTTCTTGCTTTGATTTCATCATTCTGAACAGTTAGCACAAGGGTATTTCCCGTGCCTCTG
>MFRJ01000023.1:0-241 GCA_001784535.1 Candidatus Melainabacteria bacterium GWA2_34_9 | reverse complement strand
TTAACGGGGATGGACAGCCTTCCTTTCTCATCCACTGTAAGCGAGTATTCACCGATGAACATTTGTTAATCTTTCTATCTTATCCACTTTTCCCCACTTTTTTCCACAAATTGACTTTATATATCCATTATATCCCACTTTAAAAAAATCGTCAACCCCCCAATTATAAACAAAAACCGCCAGACTCGGCGGTCTTTGTCAAACTTGGCTCATCGATCAATGTTTGAGCCGAATATGCTTT
>MFRJ01000022.1:16296-18693 GCA_001784535.1 Candidatus Melainabacteria bacterium GWA2_34_9 | reverse complement strand
TCAAAAAAAATAAAAACAATTCAAACGATCCTTCAAATCCAAATCAACCCAAACAAAAAGTTGATTTGAATTCCAAACCTGTTGCAAAAAAACCTCCTATTCCTGCATTTCAGCAGCCTTTAATAAAAGAAAGACAGGAAAGACGAAGAGGAGACAGAAGAAGGGGCTATAGACGTACTGAAGACAGGAATCTTATTTCAAGAGCGCAGGAAGAAGCCAATGCAATAAAAGAATCTGCGGCAAAAGAAGGGTTCGATTACGGTATTGAACTTTCAAAAGAAGAATTGAAAAAACTAAATCAAGCTATTACGGAGCTTCTTCAAACTAAAGAAAAAGCAATGGAACAAGCTGCTCCTGATATTGCTTTTTTAGCGGTGAAAGTTGCCGAAAAAGTTATAAAAAAACAACTTGAAATTGATGACTCAATTGTCTTAAATATTGTATCGGAGGTTATAAAGACTTTAGGCAAAGGCGAAACAAACATCTTAATCAAAACAAACCCTGCTGATATGCAATCAATTCAGGAAAATATTCCTGGTTTATATCCTTATGGTGATTCTAATACTCAAATTACCGTAATTAAAGACGAACAAGTAGACTGGGGAAGCTGTATTGTGGAAACCAAAAGCGGAATAATTGATGCCAGATTTTCAACACAGCTTCAAATTTTACAAAAGGCCCTTGAAGCAGGCTTATAATCAATTTAAATTAAAGAAATAAAAAAGGAGAAAATTTGGCTCAAGCGCAGGGACAAAGAGGAATGTTCGGAGAAATACTGTTCGGTATATTTGTACTCGGACTTATTGTAATCCTTATTGTTGAGCTGCCTGCCTGGGTTATAGATATTTGCATCAGTTTAAATATTACTCTTGGCATAGTTCTTATGGCTATGTCACTTTATGTACAAAGACCTCTTGATATGGCTGCTTTTCCATCTGTTATTCTTATCGGAACATTGTTCAGGCTTGTACTTTCTATTGCGGCGACGAGAGTTATTCTTACAAAAGCAGAAGGCGGCAAAGTTATTGAAACTTTTGGCGAGTTTGTAACAGGAGGAAGTCTGATTGTAGGCTTTGTAATCTTCCTTATCATTACCCTTGTTCAGTTTCTTGTAATTACAAAAGGTTCTGAACGTATAGCGGAAGTTTCTGCAAGGTTCGCACTCGATGCTATGCCGGGAAAACAAATGACCATTGACTCTGATTTTAATCAGGGGCTTATTTCTCCGGAAGAAGCAATAAGAAAAAGAGAAGATCTTCAAAGAGAATCGTCTCTATACGGTGCTCTTGACGGTGCTATGAAGTTCGTAAAAGGGGATACGATCGCGGGCATTATTATTACAATAATAAATATCATAGGAGGATTAGCTGTAGGCGTTTTGACAATGGGAATGCAACCCGGTGACGCAGTTGAAACCTTTACAAAATTAACAATAGGTGACGGTCTTTCAGCCCAGCTTCCTTCGCTATTAATGGCTATATCCTGCGGTATTACAATGACCAGAACCACCGCTGCAAATACAAGTTTGGCAAAGGATATAATGGCGCAGGTTTCAAATAAACCAAACAGTCTATGGCTTGCCGGAGGTTTTCTGTTTTTTATTGCTGCAACTTCATACTGGACAGGTTTTCCATGGTTTACTTTTTTAGTCATTGCTATAATTCTTTTCTTTACTGCATTTACAGTTCTTATTCAACACGATGTGCAAAGCCAATATAGTGAACTGGAATCTGTAAAACAGAATATGCAGGATCTTGTTAATCCTAACAAAATGTATGAACGTCTTGGAGTTGATATTCTAAGTTTACAAGTCGGAAACGGACTTCTTTCCATAGCTGATCCTGAGCAAGAGGGACAACTTCTTGCTAAAATTGCGGCTTTGAGACAAAGAATGACAGATGAATTCGGGTATATTATTCCCAGTATAAGAATTATGGATAGCTCTGCCATTAGTGACAACGAGTATCTGATTTCTATAAGAAATAATTCTGTTGCAACCGGTTTAGTCTACCCTGAAAGGCTTATGGTTATAGCAGATCAATGGGAAAGCTTTGGTAAAGCTGTTCCTAATGATGTTGTCACCGGAGTTGATCCGACTTATCAACAGCCTGTATACTGGATAAAACCCGAACAGCTTCAAGAAGGCGAAAGAATTATGGGCATTGATGCTACAGATGCAATTGTTTCACATTTGCAGGATAGTTTACGCAGATATGTAGACGAAATTATGACAAAAACCGACGTTATTAAACTTATGGAGCTTGTCAAAACTCAAGATCCTACCCTTATTAATGATCTTGTGCCTGCTATTATTTCAACCAGCGACCTTCGCAAGATATTTGTCAATCTGTTACGCGAAAAAGTTTCCATTAAAGACATTATATTTATATTTGAAAG
>MFRJ01000022.1:16091-16257 GCA_001784535.1 Candidatus Melainabacteria bacterium GWA2_34_9 | reverse complement strand
TCTTTCTGAAAGACTGCGTGCAGCACTTGGAAGACAAATATGTCTTGGCAATGCAACTAATGATAAAGTGCTTCATGTTGTTACACTTTCGCAGGAATGGGAAAAAGTTCTTGATGATTCCTGTCAGAGAACAGAACTTGGAACTATGTTCCTGTTAAATCCTTTG
>MFRJ01000022.1:15808-16017 GCA_001784535.1 Candidatus Melainabacteria bacterium GWA2_34_9 | reverse complement strand
GATACTTTGCTCGCCAAGAATCAGGCTTCCTCTTTATCAGTTACTTGAAAGACATATTCCGACCGTCGTTGTTCTTTCTTACAGCGAACTTATAACTGATATTAGGGTCGAACAGGTCGATATAATTGGCGAAGAAATGATGAGTTACAGTTAATATGCACATTTCAAAAGATAAAATCTCTCAAATAAAAGACAAAGCTCTCGACATA
>MFRJ01000022.1:9426-15656 GCA_001784535.1 Candidatus Melainabacteria bacterium GWA2_34_9 | reverse complement strand
TAGGAGATTTTTTACTGGGAAGGCTTATAAATCCTCTTGGTGCACCACTTGATGGAAGACCTTTAGATACGTCGAATGCGACTTATGTTTCTGTAGAACACGATCCGCCTGATGCATTTACTCGTCCCATTATAAAAAACAAGTTTTCTACGGGAGTAAGAGCCATTGACGGCATGCTTACACTAGGAGCAGGTCAAAGGATGGGGCTTTTTGCAGGCAGCGGAGTAGGAAAAAGTACAATGCTCGGTATGATTGCCAGAAATTCAGAAGCAGATGTAAACGTGATGGCGCTTATCGGAGAGCGGGGAAGAGAAGTTAAAGAATTTATTGAAAACTCTCTTGGTCCTGAAGGTATGAGAAAATCAGTCCTTGTTTGTTCAACCGGAGACCAACCACCTCTTATCAGAATGAAAGCCCTTCAAACAGCAACTGCTGTCTGTGAATACTTTAGAGATCAAGGGAAAAAAGTATTTTTAATGACGGATACTGTTACAAGATGCGCTATGGCAGGAAGGGAAGTTGGTCTTTCTATAGGAGAGCCTCCTACAATGAAAGGTTATCCGCCTTCTATCTTTTCATGGCTTCAAAAAATTCTTGAAAGATCTGGCGCAAGCCCTAAAGGTTCAATTACAGCCCTTTATACTGTACTTATGGAAGGTGACGACATTAACGACCCCGTAGTAGATACTGTAAGAGGTATTGTAGACGGCCACATATTCCTTTCGCGTAAAGTTGCGGAAATGAACCATTATCCTGCTATTGACGTTTTAGGAAGTGTCAGCAGGCTTTTTACTGAAATATGCGATCAGGAGCACATGGATGCTGCTGCCAAGATGCGTAAAATACTTGCTATGTACAGAGAAAATAAAGATTTGATTGACGTTGGCATGTACCAACCAGGTTCAAATCCTCAACTTGATCTTGCTATCCACATGATGCCAAGCATTAATGCTTTCTTACAGCAACGAACTGCTGACTCTGTGAATATGAACGGCACAATAAATACTATAAAACAAATGATGGCTGATATTAACATCTAAGGAGAACGACTAAAATATATGTTTGATAAGATAAAAAAAAGAGACGGCATTGTTATTGATTTTGAGCTGGAAAAAATCACGAATGCTATTTCTAAAGCCGGCAAAGCAACAAATGAATTTGATATAGAAACTGCCCATGACCTTGCTTTAAAAGCTATAAGCCTTGCACATAAAGTTCTGAATACTCAAATTCCTTCTGTTGAAGAAATTCAGGATATCGTTGAAGATACTCTGATGGATTCTCCTTATCATAAAACAGCAAGAGCATACGCTATTTATAGAGATCAGCATATTAAATTACGAGAAATAGTTAATCAGGATAAAATTGAGCTTATTGATAAATATCTTGACCAGCTGGATTGGAAAGTCAAGGAAAATAGTAACATGTCTTTTTCTTTGCAAGGGTTAAACAATTATATTTCTTCTGAAGTCAATAAAACATACTGGTTGAACAAGATTTATTCTAAAGAAGTAAAAGAAGCACACCTTAATGGAGATTTCCACATTCATGATTTAAATGTACTCTCTGTTTACTGTGTTGGTTGGGATTTAAATGATTTATTAATGGAAGGATTTAAGGGAGCGCCTGGGAAAATTGAAAGTAGACCGCCCAAACGCTTCAGAACTGCTCTGGGACAAATGGTTAATTTCCTTTTTACGCTTCAGGGAGAATCAGCAGGAGCCCAAGCTTTTTCAAACGCGGATACTCTTCTTGCGCCTTTTATAAAATATGATAATTTAAGCTATAAAGATGTTAAACAGGCATTACAGGAATTTGTTTATAATTTAAACGTGCCGACAAGGATTGGTTTCCAGACGCCTTTTACAAATATTACGCTTGATCTTGTTGTGCCTTCTCATTTGGCTAATCAAAATGTAATTATCGGCGGAAAAATAATGGAAACAACTTATGGAGAATTTCAAAATGAAGTTGACATCTTTAATAAGGCTTTCCTTGAAGTGCTTATGGAAGGCGATGCAAAGGGAAGAGTGTTTACTTTCCCGATCCCAACCTACAACATAACAAAAGATTTTGATTGGGATAACCCTAATCTTAAAGGTTTATGGGAAATCACCGCAAAATACGGTATTCCTTACTTTTCCAACTTTGTAAACTCTGATATGAAGCCGGAAGACACTCGTTCGATGTGTTGCAGGTTAAGAATTGACAACAGGGAACTTATGAAAAAAGGCGGCGGTTTGTTTGGTGCTAACCCTCTTACAGGTTCTGTCGGAGTTGTAACAATCAATCTTGCAAGGTTGGGGCTTTTATCAAAAGATGAAGATGACTTCACTGAAAGACTTGAGCATCTTATGGAACTTGCAAAAAATTCTCTTGAAGTTAAAAGAAAAATCCTTGAAAGGTTCACAGATCAAGATCTTTATCCTTATTCAAAGTTTTATCTCAGCGATATAAAACTACGGGACAAACTGTACTGGAAAAATCATTTCTCCACTATTGGAATTTGCGGTATGAATGAAGCTTGCGAGAATCTGTTTAAGGAGAATATGGCTTCCGAAAAGTCAAATCAGTTTACCTTAAAAGTTCTTGACTTTATGAGAAACAAACTTGAGGCTTATCAGCAGGAAACAGGCAATAATTATAATCTTGAAGCAACACCTGCAGAAAGTGTTTCTTACAGGTTTGCCAGTCTTGATAAAAAAACATAACCACAGGGTGTCTGTGCTAATGAAAAAGAATTTCAGGATGGAGCAGAGCCTTTTTATACAAATTCCACTCAACTTCCGGTTATGTATTCTGATGATGTCTTTGAAATACTGGATTTGCAGGATAATATACAAATAAAATACACGGGCGGAACTGTTTTACATATTTTTGTCGGTGAAAAAATAGAATCTGCTGAAACAGTAAAAAATCTGGTCAGAAAAATCTGCAATAATTATCATTTGCCTTATTTTACAATTACTCCAACCTTTAGTATATGTCCTTCTCACGGATATATAGCAGGCGAGCATGTTAATTGCCCTGAATGTTCTTGTATTTGTGAGGTTTATTCGCGTGTTGTAGGGTATTTAAGACCTGTAAATCAGTGGCATAAAAGCAAGCAGGAAGAATTTAAACTCAGAAAAACCTTTAAAATTAATGCTTTATGATTATTGGCGGATTTCAAAAATTTTCACTTCTTGACTACCCTGATCAAATTTCAGCCATAGTTTTTACGCAGGGCTGCAATTTTCGCTGCTCATACTGCCATAACAAAGAATTACTGGAAAAAGAACCTTCTAATTCAACGATAGACCCTCAAGAAATTTGGGATTTCTTGAACAAAAGATGGAAACAAATTGATGCGGTTGTAATTACAGGCGGAGAGCCAACTATTCAGCCTGATTTAATTGAATTTATGCAAAAAATAAAAGCATTAGGGTTTTTAGTTAAGCTTGATACAAACGGGAGCAATCCTGAAGTTATAGAAGAAATTATAAAACTTAAACTGGCTGATTATATTGCTATGGATATAAAAGCCCCTCTTGAAAAATATCAGGATATAACAAATTCAGGAATTGACACAGAAAAAATAGAGAAAAGTATTAATTTAATTAAGAATTCAGGAATTAAATACGAATTTAGGACGACTATTTTAAAAACACAATTAAGCAAAGACGATATTTTGCAAATAAAAGACCTTGCAAATGGTGCAAGGCTCTGGTTTTTACAAAAATATATCCCTTCCAAAAACTTATCAAATAATTCGCAAAATGAATTAAATTATTCAAATGATGAATTTGAAACACTTCTAAAAAGCATTAAAACTAGCGTTTTAGAATGTTTTATAAGGTAAAACATAATTAAACGTTAAGAATGTATCCGCCGTTTTCTGCGTTAACAAGTATATTTCCGGCAATTTTTTTTCTTAAATTTCTTATATACTTATAAACATAATCATTAGGCAAGTTTAAAATCTTTGCTATTTCATTTGCAAATACTTTTCTTTTTTTGTTCTTGCAGAAATAGTTAAAAACAACTTCTTCTCTTTTATTTAGCTTTTCTTTGAAAGAAATTTTTATTTCTATATCAGGTTTTTGAGGTGCTTCAACTGCTTCGGCAACTTCGATCACTTCGATCACTTCATCTACTCTTTTATTAAGTATATCGTGAAGATCATTGGTTTCTTTTTCAGCAGAAACAACTTTACCAAGCCTTTTTGCATAATCTTCAAGTGTTATTCTTTCTGTAGACCTTCTCCAGTTTACAATATCTTCTTTTGTCAGAACTGCGGTCATCTTTTACTCCTTTATTTGACTTTTTCGTTTAATATTAAGTGCAACAAACATATGTACTCAACAAAATTGTGATATGCTTACATATATAGTAAAAACCTAAAATTAGACAAAATTGCGTATTTTTATATAAAATTAATGTTTTGTAATAAATTTATTAATAATCTAAATTTATTAAAACATAAAAATTTGTGGATTATTACTTATATTTACAAGTTTAGGCTATAATGTAACATAATATTTTAATAGTGGTATAAAAATATGAAAGTAGTTATTTTAGCCGGCGGTTTTGGAACAAGAATTACCGAAGAAAGCCAATATAAACCAAAGCCTATGATAGAAATAGGTGAATATCCCCTATTATGGCACATAATGAAGCTTTATTCTCATTATGGTTTTAACGATTTTATTATTTTATTGGGCTACAAAGGATATGTAATCAAGGAGTATTTTGCAAATTATTTCTTGCATAACTCTGACGTAACAATAGATTTGAAAAATAATTCTCTGGAAATAAATCAGGCAAACGTTGAGCCCTGGAAAATAACTCTTGTTGACACGGGGATTGATACTTTAACAGGCGGAAGAATTAAAAAAGCCCAAAAATACATACAAAATGAAACCTTTATGCTTACTTACGGAGATGGCGTAGGGGATATAAACATTCCAGAATTGATAAAATTCCATAAAGAACATAAAAAACTTGCCACTATTACAGCGGTTCAGCCTTCGGGAAGATTCGGGGCTTTGAATCTTAACGATAAAAATGACGTAATACAATTTCAGGAAAAACCAAAAGGTGATGATGCATGGATAAACGGCGGATTTTTTGTTCTAGAACCCGGCATATTTGATTATATTGAAAGTGATGTTCTCTGGGAAAAACAACCTATAGACAAACTTGCAAAAGACAATCAGCTTTCAGCTTACAAACACAACGGTTTTTGGAAACCAATGGACACCCTGCGGGATAAACAGGAACTTGAAAACCTCTGGCAAAATAATAATGCCTTATGGAAAATATGGGAGAATTGACTTTTTAAAATAGCTGGTGATAAAAATAAAAAATTGAGGTTTAAATGAGCCATTTTTTTAATCAGACTTATAAAAACAAAAAAGTTTTAATTACAGGTCATACTGGATTTAAAGGATCATGGCTGAGTTTATGTCTTACGCTTCTTGGCGCTGAAGTTGTTGGATTTTCGCTTTCTCCCAATACCGAGCCGAATTTGTTTAATGTCCTGAACCTTGAAAAGCATTTGACAAGTATTATCGGCGATATAAGGGATAAAGAAGCTCTTGGAAAAGTTTTAATTCAATTTAAGCCTGATTTTATCTTTCATCTTGCGGCCCAGCCTCTTGTAAGACGCTCTTATCAAGAACCTCTTTTAACTTTTGAAACAAACATCATGGGGACTGTAAACCTTCTTGAAGCTGTAAGAAAAAGCAACTTTGAAGGCGTGGTCATAAATGTTACAAGTGATAAGTGTTATGAAAATACAGGATGCACTTCCAGCTTTCAAGAAACTGACCCGATGGGAGGATATGATCCTTATAGCGCAAGCAAAGGAGCCTCTGAAATTGTAACAGCTGCTTATCGAAATTCTTTCTTCAATCCTCAAAACTACGGTGATTTTCACAGAGTTGCTCTGGCTTCCGCAAGGGCGGGTAATGTTATTGGCGGCGGCGACTGGTCAGAAGACAGGCTTATTCCTGATATTATCAAAGCATTATTCAAAGAAGAAGAAATAATTATTAGAAATCCTCATGCAGTCAGACCTTGGCAACACGTTATGGAATGTATTTCAGGATATTTGCTACTTGGAGCTAAACTTTACGGAAACCCTACTTCATATTGCGAAGGTTGGAATTTTGGTTCTGATAATAACAGCACTATGACGGTAGAAGAAATACTTTTAAAATCTCTGGAACTTTGGGGAAGTGGAAATT
>MFRJ01000022.1:7261-9400 GCA_001784535.1 Candidatus Melainabacteria bacterium GWA2_34_9 | reverse complement strand
AAAGAAGCAGATTTTCTCAAACTTGATATTACAAAAGCAAAAGAAAAATTAGGCTGGCAGCCTGTTTATAATATTAACCAGTCGCTTGAAAAAACTATAAGCTGGTATAAAAACTATTATTTTCAGCAGGCGGATATGTTTAAGTTTACGAAAAGCCAGATAGAAGAATATGTTGGCATTTTATCACCTGTCATAATAGGTAAAATTGAGGGTTTGCATAATGTATAACCTGTATGATAAAGCCTTGCGAAATTTAATAAAGTTTTTTGCCTGTATTTATTACATAAATGTAAAAAAAGGACAAAAATCTAAATACATTCCTGCTTCGGGAAAGGTTCTTGATGAAAAAGAACTGTTCAACATGATTGATGCAAGCCTTGATATGTGGCTTACTACAGGGCGTTTTAACGATGAATTTGAGAAAAAACTATCCGATTTCTTAAATATCAAGCATTGCTTGACTACAAATTCAGGGTCTTCGGCAAATTTGCTTGCTTTAACCGCTTTAACTTCTCACCAGCTTGGAGAAAAACGTTTAAAAACAGGCAATGAAGTTATAAGCGTTGCGGCAGGATTTCCAACAACAATAAATCCTATTATACAGAACGGTTTAATCCCTGTTTTTATCGATGTTGAAGTTGGTTCCTGCAATATTAAAATTAATGAAATAGAAAAATCAATAACAGAAAAAACTAAAGCCATTTTTATTGCTCATACTCTTGGAAATCCTTTTAATCTGGAGAAAATTTGGGAAATTTGCGAAAAATACAATTTATGGCTCATAGAAGACAGTTGTGATGCTCTCGGGGCAAAATTCAACAATAAATATACAGGTACTGTCGGGCATATTGGGACTTGTAGCTTTTATCCCGCGCACCATATAACTATGGGAGAAGGTGGAGCAGTTGTTACAAATGACAGTCAGCTTTATAAAATCCTGCTTTCTTTCAGAGATTGGGGCAGAGATTGCTGGTGTTCGCCAGGAAAAGATGACACCTGCAAAAAACGCTTTAGTTATCAAGCAGGCACTCTTCCTTATGGGTATGACCACAAATACATATACTCTCACTGTGGTTATAATATGAAAATAACAGACTGGCAAGCTTCTATTGCTTGTGCTCAAATGGATAAGCTTGAAAATTTTATTCAAAAAAGAAACAGGAACTATAAAATCCTTTATGAAGGCTTCAAAAAATTTGAAGATTATTTTATCCTGCCTGAAGTTATGCCTGAAACGGAACCATCATGGTTTGGTTTTCTTCTTTCAATAAAAGAACAGACCAATTTTAACAGGCTAAAATTAACACAATTTCTTGAAGAAAACAATATTGGAACGAGATTGCTTTTCTCGGGAAATATTTTGAGGCAACCTGTTTTTGTAAACAACCATTTTGCTTTGAGAATAAGAGATTCAGAAGTTTTATATTCTGATGAATTAACGGAAGAACATTATAAAATGTTGCCAAATACTGAATTCATTATGAATAACACTTTTTGGATAGGTGTATGGCCTGGACTTGAAGAAAAAGACCTGAATCATATACTTAAAACTTTTGAGCAATTTATCAAGATAAATATTTAAACCAGCTTTTTGTAGCTTCTTTTATGGAGTTTTCGTCCCAGACAGGGGCTTTTTTCCAGTAATCAATGTTTCTAAGGAGATTATTTACCCCTTCTTCTATTGAAACTTTTGGTTCCCAGTTTAACAATTTTCTGATTTTAGAGATGTCGGCAAAAGTACAGTCAGGTTCACCCGGTCTTTTAGGGATATAAACTTTTTCTCCACCTAACAAATCTACAATTTTATTTACGCTGTATGTGTTTCCGCTTCCTACATTCATAATTTCGTTGCAAACATTTGACTTTGCAGCCGTGTAAAAGGCATCAGCCACATCTGTTACATAAGTAAAATCTCTTGTTTGGGTTCCATCACCGACCACGGTAAAAGGCTTTTCGGAAAGTTTCTGGGCAAGAAACACTCCAAAAGCTGCCCCGTAAGTTCCTGAAGTTCTTGAACGTGTTCCATAAACATTAAATAGCCTTAAAGAAACTACAGGAAGCTTATAAACTTTGCCCCAATGCATTACATATTGTTCTCCTATGTACTTTGTAAGGGCATAAGGGTACTGAGGAGCTGTT
>MFRJ01000022.1:6720-7252 GCA_001784535.1 Candidatus Melainabacteria bacterium GWA2_34_9 | reverse complement strand
TTTGATTTATGGTAATCAACAGGTTTTTCTATAGACGGGACAATATCTGCAAGAGCTGCTAGATGGAAAACCCAATCTTTATCTCTAAAAGAAGGTTCTATTTTTTCAAAATCAGTTATATCAGCACAAATTAATTTTAAATTAGGATTTTCTTTTAAGTGGTCTAGGTTTTCTGGTCTTCCTGTAGAAAAATTGTCTATAACAGTTACTTCATGGTTTTCTTTTAACAATAATTCAACAAGGTGAGAGCCTATAAACCCTGCTCCTCCTGTTACAACAATTTTTTTTCTTGACTCACTCATTTTTAATCCTTATATAAAATTCACATGCATAGGCTTTGAACCTGTTTTTTGATTAATCAAGCTGTTATCTTTTTTGACTTCCCATAAAAATTCGTTGACTTTATGCTGCAAACAAAGAGTTCCACAGTCTTTTCTGGCATCGAATTCATCTGAAGCTATATAATTCATAACTTCCCAGTATCTTTCACTTTGCCAGAGTTCTTTAAATGATGTTTCTGTTATATTTCCTA
>MFRJ01000022.1:0-6713 GCA_001784535.1 Candidatus Melainabacteria bacterium GWA2_34_9 | reverse complement strand
TTTATCTTTGTATTTGTCGTTAAAAAGCATCCCGCATGGCGCAACAAGTCCTGATCCTGACATTTGAAGAATAAAAGGAGGTCCGAAACATTTACAATAGGGTCTTTTGCCTTTGCTTAATATTTTTGACCATTTAGCTTTCACCATATAATTTTTGGTTGAAATACTCTCGGCGTCTTTTAAAACATTAAACAAACTTTCATCATATTTATCGTAATCAACGCCTAGAGAACTGTCTTCATCATCAGAACAATGCTTAATTACAAAATAATCAACGCCCAAATCTTTACCTAATTCGGCAAGCGGGATAACATCCTCTATAAATTCAGGCATTAAAACCATTTGAAGCCCTATAGTAACTTCAAGATTATTTTTATTCTTTATTTCTACAGCTTTTTTAATTGTGTTTACGACTTTTAAATATGTTTTTTCGTCAACCCCATGGATATAAGCATATCTTTCAGGGGTTCCAGCGGAAATATTAAACCTGAGATAAGTTAAAGCCGGTAAAATTTCTTCAAGTTTCTCGTCTTTTAAGGCAAAGCCATTTGTCCCAAGAGCCATATCCAAGCCATTTGCTTTTCCTCTAAGAATTGCATCGTAAACATGCGGTGACAGAGTACTTTCTCCATCACTTACAAAGCTTACTGCCTTTACGCCAATTTCTGCCGCATCATCAAGAAATCTGAATATTGTGTCTTTGGAAAGATTATAGCCTTTATTTTCCTGAAGAGTTCCGTAACAATAAATGCATTTATATGAACAGGCTCTGGTTAAAGCACAATCAATTGTTATCGGGGCAATTTTTTCGCCTCTTCTCCAAGCTTCGAGCCTTTCTTTGTGCCATAAAAGTTTATGACCATCAAGAATTATTTTTTCTTCATTTTTATTTACTGCTTGCATATTCACCGCTATCATTTATTTTATTTTCAAACTCTAAATTTCTTTGATATGTAATAGATTCAGGATGAAGTTTCTGGTAATTCTTTTTTGTCTCAAGCGCTTTTATATGGATAGTATAGGCTAAATTTAAATATCCTACAGATGTCTGTACAAAAGACTTACTTGTAAGTGCTTTTGATTCTCCACTTGCTCTTTGTCCTAAATAATTAGGCACTTCTGCAAATAAATAACCTTTTCTTATAAGTTTTATAAGTATTTCAGCCTGATAGAAAAAACCGAAATTTGATAATTCTATGTCATTCAAAATTACTCTTCTGTATAAAGTGGTTCCGTTGTGATAGTTAAGTTTAATCCCGAAAGTCATGTTTATAATAAAGTTATAAATCGCTGAAATCAATCTTCTTGTTTTGTCTCTTACCTCTATATTATGAATAAAAGGAACTAATATATCTACGTTATCCATCAGATCAAAGAATCTCAAAGCATCATCGGGATCATTTTCATTATCAGCAGGAAAATAAACTACAATATCTTTTTCGGAAGACTTCATTCCATCCCAAACGCTGCGTCCAATCCCTTCAGGTTTCTTATGAGTAATTATTTTAAGGTTATCAATATTTTTAGAAAGCTCCCGTGCGATATTGGCAGTATTATCAGTGCTTCCATCATTTACTATTATTATTTCACCATTTATTTCATGCTTATTTAAAGCTGTTAATGTATTAATAACTGCTTTTTCAATATTTTTTTCTTCATTCAGGGCAGGCATTATAACCGACAGCGAATATTTTTTCATAATCAGCCTTTTTATCTAGCTTTATGATTTAAGTTTATTTAAGATAAATTTAGGTTGGTATAAATTTGTAATTAAAAAACTTACAATTATAATTGTATTATAATGAGCAACTTCGGGCAATTTTTCAAAGGAAATAAATGTATTTTTTATCTTTAATATCAGGAATAATTATTTTCATTGCTGTTTTGGCTTTGCACATAATTATTTGGAGAATTAAAAAACCTCAAAACGAAATTGTGTTTCTTTTATTTCTTTTTATAATTTTTCCTTTTTTATTCTTAATTTTTATCTTTTTTATTAATATTTTCAAAAGTTTTACAGACAATAACCTCTTATTTAGCGCATTTCTGCTTTATTTTTCTCTTTCGTGCGCATATATTCAAACATATCCCGCAGCGCGAGCAAATGCTCCTTCTCTGCAAATAGTCTATTTTATATATAAATCAAGAGCAAAAGGACTTTCTGAAGAAGAAATTATAAACAAATTCAGCATTAGCAATCTTGTTTATGAAAGAGTAGAAGATTTGATTAAAGAAAATTTTGTCTATCAACAAGATAATTCAATACTATTAACCAAAAAGGGAGTAATATTAGCAAATATTTTCTGTGTTTACAGAAGATTATACGGTTTAGACCTCGGTCAAGGATGATTTTGATGAATAAAACAACTTTTTCTTTATTATTGTTACTTTTTTCACCATTAATTTTAATGGTGTTTCATATTATTTTTGTCAGATTAAACAAAAATATCTTCAAATTTAAAATTTCCAATCAAAATACAGCTATATTTTGTGAATTAATTTTAAATATTCCGATAATTTTTATATTTTATTCATTAAACAAGTCTTTTTCTGCTGCTGCTTATGCTTTTCTTGTTTATAATTCTCTGGGATACGCATATTTTCACTTTTTTAACATGAGTGAAACTGCCAGAAGAATAAAAATACTCCTTGAAATTAAAAAAAATAAAATTTTAAAAATCGAAAACCTGACGCAGGATTATAAAAGTGATTTTATGGTCAAAACCCGTTTGCAAAGATTAATTGAACTGAATCAAATTAAAAAAATTAATGAAAAATATTTTATTAAAGGCAAAATTTTACTTTTTGCAACTCTCATGATTAGATTTTTAAAAAAAACTTTAAATTTAGAAAATAAAACCCTGTAAAAAGATATATATTTCAGTATATACTATGTTTTTTTTTGTAACAATTTTGCTGAAAAAAACCATGTTTTTTAAACTTTTACGGGGAAAAGCCGAAATATATATTATTAGATCGGATTAAAGGAAAAATAACGGGTATGATGAATTATTTTACACAATCTTTTATGTTTAATAATGATAAAAATAATGACGGTATTATTTCCTTAGCAGAATACCAAAATTATTTAAAATCCCAAAATATGCCTTTAAGTATGGCTACAAGAGCTATGACTATCTTTGAACAAAACGGTTCTGCCGGTCTTTCTCAACAGGAATTATTAGATGCTTTTACAAGTTTTGATAACAATAATGATGGTTCTTTAGATTTTAGTGAAAACATTGATCTTCAAAATGTATTATCAGGAACAACAATAGATACATCAATAAATCAAAATAAATATAATTCATTGTTATCTAATTCTATTAATTTCTTTAAATCAGCAGATAAAGATGGCAATAGTGAAGCAACTTTAGCTGAAATTCAAAATTATCTTACTGCTAATAATTTAGATTCCAGTACCGCCGCAGCTTTTATAAATTTTTATAATCCGGGCGGAACAAGTTTTAATCTTTTACAATATCAAAAAAAATCAATCGATATGGATTTAAATAAAGACGGTCTTTTAGATGCAGTAGAAAAATATGCTTTAACTCAAGCTAATGCTGTAAAACCGCTTTCAAATCTTCAAATTAGTGCACAAAAATTAGTATCTGCTGTTGATGGTACAGAAGATAACAATGGTAACGTTATTAAAGATGGTTTAATCAGCAAAGCTGAATATACAGAATATTTAAAAAAACAAAATATGCCTTCAGGTATAGCTGATGATCTTTTTGCAACTTATAGCCCAACCGGCACCTTGTCAGCAGCACAATTAACTAACATTTATAAAAGTTTTGATGCAGATAGTGATGGTTCTTTAAGTTTTAGTGAAAGTCTTACTTATCAAAATTCTCTTTCTGATGTTAAAATTGATACTACAACAACAGCTAATCAATACAATTCCTTATTATCAAGCGCTTCTGTTTTCTTTAAATCAGCAGACACAAACAAAGACGGTAAAATAAATTTAGTTGAATATCAAAAAGTGCTTGAATTCAGCAATTATGATGTTAATGATGCTCAGGATTTTATAAATTTTTATAATCAAGATGCTGATGGCGAAGTAAATCTTTTAGAATACCTTAGTAAATCAATAGCTTTGGATACAAATAAAGACGGTAAATTAACTTCTAATACAGTTGATTCAACCGGACAAATCGTAACAGGAGAACTCAACCCTTTATTAAGCCAGTTAAGACAACTTAGCAGTATTGAAGTTGGCGCAAAAAACTTTCTTAAAGCAGTTGACGGAACAAAAGATTCTAAAGGTAAAGTTACTAATCAAGACGGTTATATTAATTATTCAGAGTATGTTACTTATTTAAACAATAATAAAATGCCTCAAAATATAGCACTAAACGTAATGGATCTTGCCGCAGATACAACTAAAGGCATCTCTTATAACGAATTAGTTAGTGCAATGCAAGCTTTTGATGATGATAAAGACGGTACTTTAAATTTTAGTGAACAACTTTCTTTCCAAAACTCTATTTCTAATATTAAATTTGATACAACAATAGCTCAAAAACAATATACAAACCTTTATAAAGCCGGTCAGTCTTTTATAGCACTTGATCTCAATAAAGATGGCGATGTTAGTTTAGAAGAATACAGAGCAGCTTTATTAAAACCAAATGCAAAAACAGGTGCAACACAACCTGAATATTATGCTGAAAATTTAATGATGATTTTTGATCAAGAAGTAAAAGATAATAACGGTTCAATTATTCAAGCAAAAGACGGTAAAATTAATCTTTTTGAATACATGCAAGGTCTTATGCAGTTTGATAAAGATAATGACGGTACACTTAATGCAGTTGAATCATTAAATTTAAAAAATACTGTTGATAATACAAAGTTATTTGATAATGTTGGCGAAATCATTACAGCAACCGATTACAATAACGATAAACTCGTTAGCAAAGATGAATATAAAGATTTTCTTATTTCAGAAGGATTACCTGCTTATTTAGCAGATGAAGCTCTTGTACAATTTGATACAGATAAAGACGGAAGCCTTAATCGCCTTGAATTAATGCAAGCTTATAAACAATTTGATATCAACAATAATAACGACCTTGATATTAATGAAAAATTATCATTATATGAATCACTTTCTCAAAACACAGTAAATCTTGGTCTTAATCAAAGCAATATTAAACAATATACAAGAATGTTTGAAGAATTACAAAGCTATATACAAGAAAATGATAATGATAATAATTCTTTAATTAGCGCAACTGAATTAAGAAAATACTTTGCAGATAAAAATCTTCCTGGCTATATTACTGATCAAGCTGTTGCACTTTTTGATACAGCAAATACACTTGGAGCAAAAGACGGAAATCTTGATCTTCTCGAATTAATGAAAATGAACCTTACATATGATGTCAATACAAATGGTACACTTGAATTAAATGAAGAATTAAGTTTATATGAAGCACTTTCAGACGTTACATTAAATGCAACAGTTAGCAATGAAAATCAATACGATTCTATCTATTCTGAATTAAAAGAAATTTTAGCTCAATTTGATGCAGATAAAGATCAAGCTCTTAAAGAAGCTGAATTAAAAAATTATTTTGCTTCAAAAGGTTTTTCTGAAAATCTTGTAACTGGTCTTACAGGTATTTTAGCTTCTTATGATGCTAATAATGACGCACAAATTGATATTTTAGAATTAATGAAAGCTTATATTGATAATGATGCAGACGAATCAGGTAAATTAGAACTTAGCGAAGAGTTAACATTAAATGGAAGTTTAGCAGATGTTGATTTAAATGCTACTGTTTCAAACCAAAAACAATATCAAGGTCTTTATCCTTATACAACACAAAATATTCAAGCTTTTGACAAAACAAGCGATCAACAATTAAATGCATCCGAATTTGGTGATTATTTTGTTTCAAAAGGTTTCTCAGCAAGTCTTGCAACAGAAGCTCTTAATCTTTATGATGCAAATAAAAATGGAAGCCTTGATGCTTTTGAATTATTAAAAGCAAATGTTGATTTTGATGTTAATCAAAATGGTTCTTTAGAATTTAATGAAGTTTTAGCTCAAAATGCAAAATTCGCAAAAATAGATCTTTCTGCAGTAGCAGGAAATGCCACTTTAATCAACGGAAACTTCCAGGCAGCATCAAATGTATTAGCCGGTTATGATGCAGATAAAGACAATAATTTATCAACAGACGAAACAAAGGCTTATTTTAAAGCATTTGGTCTTCCACAATACGTTGCTGATAACTTTACAACTCTTTATGATTCAGATAAAGATGGCCAATTAAATAATATCGAACTTATGAAAGGCTTTATTGACGCTGATAGCAATAAATCCGGCACTCTTGATTTTACTGAAACACTTAATATGTTTTCAACAACAGCAGGAGTAAATGTAAACGTAACAGAAGCTAATTTAAATCAGGTTAATAATCTTTATAGCAAAGAAGCTGTACTTGATATGAATTACTATGATGCTAACGGTGACAAAAAACTTTCAGCAACTGAATTGGGTCAACTGTTTAAAACAATCGGAATGCCTCAATATATGGCAGATAACTTTATCAGCCAATATGACAACAATAGCGACTCCTCAATAGATACCATCGAACTTTTAAAAGGTCTTATGGATTCTGATCTAAACCAAAACGGAACAATGAATTTTGAAGACTGGATGAAAATAAAAAGCAATACATCAGGCGTAAATA
>MFRJ01000021.1:13997-18117 GCA_001784535.1 Candidatus Melainabacteria bacterium GWA2_34_9 | reverse complement strand
AAGATATAAACTCTACAAATGAAGAATTGAAAACTGCCGTAGAAAAATTTATGAACCCAACAGAAAGAGATAATAAACGCGGAGAAAGAGCTAAAGTCATTTCCAATAACTGGGCTCTTGGCGTTACAACAAGCGCTTTTAAAGTAATGACAACAGGTCATGCATAATTATTATTAACAGCTTAATGCTCTGATTTTTTCAAAAAAATCAGGGCATTATTTATTTAATCTATATTTTATTCTTTTAAAAATACTGTCTTTGCTATAATTTTTTAATGGACGTAAGATTGACAGCTGTAAAAAGCTTAATAAAAATTCTTGAGCAAAACAAGGCTTCTGACGAAGTTATAAACTCCTATGCCGAAAAAGTTAGCAGTATCGGGGAATTAATAAACCTTACGGTGGGAACAGTCAAATTCAAGCTTACTCTCGATTTTTTTATCGAAAAGATTTCTTCCAGACCACTTAAAAAGATTTCTCCACCAGTGAAAAATATTTTAAGAGCCGCTATTTATGAACTTGAATACTTAAAAACTCCCGACTATGCGGTTATAAACAGTTATGTGGAAATCTCAAAACTATATGACAAAAACTCATCTGGCTTTGTTAACGGGGTTTTGAGGAATTTTTTGAGAAAAAAAGATGAAATTAACTTTCCCTCTATCGAAGAAAACCCAGTCAAAGCAATAAGCATAAAGTTTTCTCATCCTGAATGGCTTATTGAAAGATGGATAAAAACTTACGGTCTTGATGAAACAATTAAAATATGTGAGTTTAACAACAAAATTCCTATAATTTCAATACGAATAAACACTTTAAAAGCATCAAAAACTGAAGTAATTGATTTATTCAAAGAAAACAATGTTGAATTCACAGAAAGCCTTATTTCTGACGAATGTTTAATCCTTAAAAATCAGGGAAATATAAAAAAAATAGTGGGTTTTAAAGAAGGATACTGGGCTGTGCAAGGGGAATCTTCTTCTCTTGTGGCAAAAATCCTTGATCCTCGAGAAGGCGATCGGATTTTAGACCTTTGCGCTGCACCGGGTGGCAAGACTGCACATATAGCAGACTTAATGGGAAATTCAGGCGAAATTCTTGCTGTTGATATAAGCAAAGACAGAATAAAAAGAATTAAAGAAAATTGTGAAAGACTGGGAATAACTAACGTAAAAACCGTTGTCTCAGATGCGGCAACTCTATCTGATAGACACTTTGACAGGATTTTAATAGACGCTCCATGCTCAAATACTGGAGTGTTTTCCAAAAGACCTGACGCTAGATGGAAAAGAACACCAACAGACATAAAAAATCTTACAAAAATTCAGCTTGAAATTCTTCAAAATGCTTCCAATCTTCTCAAAGAAGAAGGTACGCTTGTTTATAGCACATGCAGTATCGAACCTGAAGAAAATATTTTGTTAGTTCAGGAATTTTTGAAGAATAACAAGGATTTTGCTTTCGAAGACATATCAAAACAGTTTACCTGTAAAGAGGCTGGACAAGAAGGTTATATTAAAATCCTGCAATCCGAATATAATATAGACGGATTTTTCATAGCAAAACTCAAAAAATTGAAATAAAAAACATTAAATAATTGTTACATCTGAATTTATCAGCAATAACAATGTGTTTGACATCGACCAGTATAAATTACAAAACAAACAGGTTAATTTATTTCTTGTTTTGACTTTATATAGTTGAAAACAAAAAGCAGAGCACCTATAATCGTATTTGATTTTATTTATTTAACAGACGGACTCAGGGTATCAAATGTATTTAACTAAAAAATCAAGATATATAAACATAAGCCAGAAAGAACTTTTCATAGAGTCCTTATATGCTAATGCCAATGAATTTAATAATATTCTAATATTTGAAGCCCGCTAATAACAATAGTGCGGCTTTTTTGCTAATAATTTTCAATAAAATCCAAATCTATCAAGGAAAACTGAAATGCAATACACAAAAAATCAACGAAAATCAATAAATCAAAACATTTTAAAAATTATTCTTAACATATTCTAAGTGCCAACAACTTTACTATAAAGGTAAATTAATTGAGTATATTAAACATCACAAACAGAATACTCACCCCATCAACACTGTCAAACCTTGACAGTAGTTCTTCTTTACTTCCACTTGTCGTAAAAGACGGTGCTAACACAGCAGGAAGAACCATGATGGCAAAAAACGAGGGCGGGGAACACGAAAGCAGAGAAAAATTTATAGAAGAAACAGGAACAGCAGCCTTGTGGTTAGGAGGAATTCCTTTATCCAGAAAGATTTTCGACAAAACAATCTTTAAAATGGCATGCTTAAATCCTGATGTAAGCATTAAAAAGATTATTAACAAAAGTCCACAGCAATTAACAGAATTAGAATTAAAAAAATTATCGCCAAATGCGTCTTTAGTTTTAACAGGGGAGCAATTAGCCAAGAAATACAAACATTTCCATGTTGCTAAATTTTTAGTTTCAACGCTTGTACCTTTTACGTTGCTTACCGCCGTACTTCCAAAGCTAAATCAGGAACTTTCAAGAAAAATCATACTAAACAGAGCCTTAAAAGAAGAAAAAGCAGGTTCTAAACCTGATAATTCACAGGTTCAGTCAAACAAACAATCTGATTTTGTTGACAGAAATGTAAGTTTTAAATCTCAAAATCTGAAAAAACTCGAAGATAATTTCCTTCAAAACACGACAAAACCTATAGGCTTTGCAGGTAATAAAAAATCAAATAAAGCTCCGGGTTTTTCAGGATTTGAAACAATTATTGGCAGAGCAGGCAAAGGACTTCTTGGTGCTACTGCCGGTGCAGAAGTTAATTCCGTTGACAATATGCTTTTGCTTGACCTCGGCATCAGCGGCAATAGGGTTGCTTTTGTTCCGAGAAACAATCAGGAACGGGCTGAATATGCCCTTAAAGAGGGTGGGATTCTTTTCTTTTTATTCCTTGCGCAAAAAATTATAAAAAATCAGTTTGATAAATTGTCAAACAAATTAAAAGTTCCTGTTGACCTTGATTTTAAAACACTTTCATCCGACAGTTTCAAAAATAAAATGCAGGAAATTTACAACGTTCCTACAAAAAAAGGGGGGGTGAAGCAATTAACCCAATTTACTGAAGGGTCAGTCGGTGAAAAGCTTGAAGAAAATGCTTTTAGCTTTATCAGCAAAAATCATAAAACCCACAAGTTTTTAACATTACAAGCCGCTAAAGAGCTTGGGATAATTAAAACAAACGCAAAAGGCGAGTTAAATCCTGCTAAATATATAGAAATTAAAGATGTTGAAAAATTAAGCAAAGATATAGGAAAATTCGCAACCGCAATGTTGGACAGCGGATTAAAGCCTGAAGCATTTATAAGCAAAACTAAAAAAGTTAAAACAGGATTTTTAGCGGCAAACCTTGCTATATGCAGTGTGGCTCTTGGCTATGTATTACCGAAAATCCAGTATGTTTTCAGAGAAAAAGTCTATGGAAGCAAGGAATTTCCCGGCATAAAAGCATATACAGAAGAAGCCAAACATCTTTCCGAAAAATAATTATTATTTTAAAGCCTGAAGAGTTTGTCTTGTAAGGTAATACCCGACAAAAACAAGAAAAATCCCTGCGATATTGCTGATTAATATATTTGCGGCGACCAATTTAATTTCACCTGCGCGGAACATGTTGAAATTTTCCAGCGCAAAACTTGAAAAAGTTGTAAAACCGCCAAGCAATCCTGTGATAAGAAAGAGCTTAAAGTTTTTGGGTTCATCAAAAGTGTCTAAAATCGCCCATATAAGACCAATCACAAAACATCCTGTAAGGTTTGCAAAAATCGTTCCCCACGGAAAATTAATGTCAAAAAATTTATATGTAATAATATTCACTCCGAATCTTAATACCGACCCTAAAGCCCCGCCCAAAGCCACTAATAATATTCCAATCATTTTATTCACCCGCTGTTTTTAATGTTTCTCTTAAACGTCCGTTGTGTTTTTTAAGAAGTTCCACCGCTTCATTATACGACAAATCAAGCAAAGACATAACAATAGCCGGTTTTACCTGATAATTTGATTTATCAAGAAAATCCTGTGCTTTTTCATAAGTTATACTCGCAATTTCTGAAACAA
>MFRJ01000021.1:13795-13968 GCA_001784535.1 Candidatus Melainabacteria bacterium GWA2_34_9 | reverse complement strand
TTTGTTGGCTGAACATCCACCATTAAATTCTCATAAGTCTTGCCAATTTTAACCATAGAAGCCGTCGTAAGCATATTCAAAACCATTTTTTGGGCAGTTCCTGATTTCATTCTGGTGGAACCTGTTATAACTTCTTCTCCAACAACAGGACAGATAAAAACATCTGATGCTTC
>MFRJ01000021.1:9512-13759 GCA_001784535.1 Candidatus Melainabacteria bacterium GWA2_34_9 | reverse complement strand
GATTTTTATGTTTAACTCTTTTGCTTTACTCAAAACACCCAGAACATAAGGAGCATTTCCGCTGGCAGAAATTCCGACAACTATATCATTTGAATTTGCGCCCGAATTTATTAAATCGTGCTCTCCGCCGTCTAAAGAGTCTTCCGCTCCTTCGACCGCGGTTCTTAATGCCTTATCTCCGCCGGCAATATAACCTCTGACCATTTCGGAAGAAACTCCAAAAGTCGGAGGACATTCTGATGCATCGAGAATCCCGAGTCTTCCGCTTGTTCCTGCCCCAAAATACAAAAGGCTTCCGCCATTTAAAAAAGCTTCCGAAATCATATCAACAGCTTGCGCAATTTTATCTAGTTCTTTTTTTATAGCTTCTGCAACTTTAAAATCTTCATTGTTAATAATGTTAACAATTTCTTTGGTCGAAACAATGTCTATATTTATTGAAGCAGGGTTTCTTTTTTCCGTATTTATAATTTTTTTCAAAGCCTTAAACTCCATAAAAATTTTTCTTTACACTATGTTTAATATATACTAATAGAGACAAAAGGACGAGACAAAAATAGAAAAGAAGTAAAGGAAATTTAGAAGAAAATGGTAGATTCAATTCAAAAGTATTCGCTTATGATTGGCGAAAGAGAAGTGGAATTTGAAACAGGCAAGCTCGCAAAATCAGCTGCAGCTTCTGTTACAGTGAAATGCGGAGACACTGTTATAATAGTGTCAACAGTATGCACAGATAAACCAAGACCGGGAATCGATTTTTTCCCATTATTAGTTGATTACGAAGAAAAATTATACTGCATGGGCAAAATCCCTGGAAGTTTTACCAGAAAAGAAGGCAGAGCTACCGATAAACAAATATTAATAAGCAGACTTATAGATAGACCTATCAGACCTTTATTCCCTAAAGGGTATAGAAATGACGTGCAAATAGTTGCAGCAACACTTAGCTCTGATGAGCAAGTTCAGCCTGATACTCTGGTTGTACTTGGTTCTTCTCTTGCGCTTACATTGGCTGAAAAAATACCTTTCGAAGGTCCTATCGGTGCTGTAAGAGTCGGTGAAGTAGACGGTCAATTCATAGTTAATCCAACTTTCCAACAGTCTCTAAAAAGTGATCTTGATATAGTTGTTGCAGGAACAGAAGATTCAGTGATAATGGTTGAAGCTGGATGTAACTTCGTTCCTGAAGAAAAAATCCTTCAAGCTGTAGAACTTGCTCAACAAGAAATCAAAAAACAGGTTCTTGCGCAAAAAGCTTTTGCTGCTCAATGTGGCGTTGTTAAACAAGCTTTTGTTGATCCTTTCGACACTTCACAAATTAAAGCTCTTGTTTATGAAACAGCTAAAGACAAAGTTTATGAAGCTTATCACCAGTTTGACAGAGAAACAAGAAGATCTATTCTTGACGCTGCAAAAGCTGAAATAAAAGAAAAAGTAGCAGCTCTTCCTGAAGATCATTCTATCAAAACACTTCTTGCAGAAGCAGGGCTTGATTTTGTAGGAGAAGAATTCAAATCTCTCGAAAAGAAAATAATGAGAGCGATGATTGTTGATGAACAAGTTAGAGCTGATGGCAGAAAAACAAATGAAATCAGACCTATAAGCTCTGAAGTAGGACTTCTTCCTAGAACTCACGGAACAGGACTATTTACAAGAGGTCAAACACAGGTTCTTTCTATAGCTACACTTGCAGGTCCAGGACTTGCTCAATCCCTTGAAGGTATAGATCCTCAAAAAGATAAAAGATATATGCACAGTTACAACTTCCCGGGCTACTCTGTAGGCGAAGTAAAACCTCAAAGAGGAGCAGGAAGACGTGAGATTGGACATGGAGCACTTGCAGAAAGAGCTTTACTCCCTGCATTACCATCAAAAGAAGATTTTCCTTATGTAATAAGAGTGGTTTCAGAAGTTCTTGAATCAAACGGTTCAACGAGTATGGCAAGCACCTGCGGAAGCACATTAGCCTTAATGGATGCAGGCGTTCCTCTTAAAAGAATCGTTGCCGGTGTTGCAATGGGACTTGTTAAAGAAGCCGATAAAGCTGTTGTATTAACCGATATTCAAGGCATTGAAGATTTCCTCGGAGATATGGATTTTAAAGTTACCGGTGACAAAGACGGTATCACCGCTCTTCAAATGGATATGAAAATTACCGGAATTGACTTTAATCTATTGAAAAAAGCTATAGATGACGCAAGAGAAGGAAGATTATTCATACTCGGCAAAATGATGGAAACCATTTCAACGCCAAAAGACGATCTTTCCAAATGGGCACCGAGAATCGAAACAGTTATGGTTGATCCTGATACCATTGGCGGACTTATCGGTCCCGGTGGAAAAACAATTAAAGGAATTATTGAAGAAACGGGTGCTGATATCAATATTCAGGATGACGGAACTGTTACCATTACTTCTTCCGAAGCTGATATGATGCGCTTAACTATTTCAAGAATCAAAGGTCTTACTTTCAAAGTTCAAGAAGGAATGGTTATAAAAGGAAAAGTTACAAGAATCCTTCCGATAGGTGCTTTTGTAGAAATGGCTCCCGGAAAAGACGGACTTGTTCATATTTCCAAGCTTGCTAACCAAAGAGTAAACAGAGTCGAAGATGTTGTAAACCTTGGAGATGAAGTTTATATTAAAATTATCGGTATAGATGATAGAGGAAGAGTAAACCTTTCCATCAAAGACGTGACTGAAGAAGATAAAGAAAAAGCTATTTGCAATTAAACGAATAAATCAACTAAAAAGAGGAAAGAATAAAACCTTTCCTCTTTTTAACATGTATAAGAAAAATGAATTTTCATATATAATTTTATTGAAATCAAAAATTAAGGAAAGTGCACAAAAAGTGAGTAACATACTGGTCAGAAAAATGGAAACCAAAGACATTGAACAGATTATGGAAATAGAATCTTCTATTTTTGGCGAATATCATTGGACTCCACAATCTTTCATAAGCGAAATTGAAAACGACCTTGGAAATTACTTCACCGCAGTTGACACTGAGACAGATCAACTAATCGGCTACGGCGGTTTCTGGTTGATTTTTGATGAAGCACACATAACAACAATAGCCGTAAGGACGCATCTTCGAAATAAAGGTATAGGAGAGATATTGCTTCAAAAAATGATTGATGTGGGCTACGCAAAAAACGCAAAATGGTTTACACTTGAAGTTAGAGCAGGCAATATTCCCGCGCAAAATCTTTATTATAAATATGGTTTTAAAAGTCTTGGATTACGCAAAAAATATTATCAGGACAACGATGAAGATGCTTTGATAATGTGGACTGAAAACATCTGGGATACAAAATTCTCATCTTTATTTAAAGATTTGAAAGAAAAATTAAAACTTAGAAGCTGTCTTGTTAAAACCTCCAACGAAAACTGACCGTTTCCGTTTCAGTTTTAACCGCAGTCCATTCTAAAAATTACTGCATAATATAAAATAAAACACGGAAAACATGAACAGCAGAATCATAAAAGATATTAAAAATACTAAATTTATAAAAAGATTTCCTGACTTAACTCTGGGATCCCTTGTTGTAATAGTGTTTTGCTCGTTTTTAATTATAATATCCACTTTTACGCCAATACCGCAGCTAATTCTTGCTATTCCTCAAGAAGCCCTTATCAATCCTTCAGAATTTTTTTCAAAAGCTAATTCATTAGGAAAAATCACAAGTATTTTTTATTACATCCCTCAAATACCTGTGGTATTAATGGTTGCAGCGATTCTCGGTCCTCGTCTTGGCATATTATCAATAATTTTATACATTACAGCCGGACTGGTAGGATTTCCTGTATTTGCAGGGGGTGGAGGAATATATTATTATATGCAGCACGGTTTTGGATATATTTTAGGATTTATTCCCGGAATATACACCGCTGGCAACATTCTTTACGGCAAAACCAGGTTATTTACCACATTTAGAGCTTCAATTATAGGTGTAACTGCAGTTCATCTTATAGGAATTATCTATTTAGCGACTGTTCTTTTTATAAAACATGAATCAATCTTCACAGTTTTTGGCTGGATATGGCAGTTAAGCGGAATGCAGTTTTTCTATGACATAATTTTTGCCATGATTGCAATACTAATAGGGCGATTCTTACGGAAAGTTTTATGGGTTGCAATGGACTGATATGTCTATGGATTAAACAGCGCACATAGTATGACAAATAGCTATTGCAATTGCATCTATAGTGTCATCCAGTTTAGGAAGCTTTTGTTCATCACC
>MFRJ01000021.1:5389-9464 GCA_001784535.1 Candidatus Melainabacteria bacterium GWA2_34_9 | reverse complement strand
TGCAATTGCATCTATAGTGTCATCCAGTTTAGGAAGCTTTTGTTCATCACCCAATAATACCTTCACCATTTCCTTGACTTCTTTTTTCTCGGATCTTCCGTAGCCTGTTATAGTCTGTTTTACCACAAGCGGAGTGTATTCATAAACAGGAACATCAAACATTTCAAGCGTCATTAGAATTACCCCCCTCGCCTCAGCAACAGGAATAATAGTTTTAGCGTTTTTAAAATAAAAAAGCTGTTCTACTGCTGCAACATCAGGCTTATAAGTTTTTAAAAGCTGCGAAAGGTCATTATGAATTTCAAGCAATCTTTCTGAATGGCTGAGATTTTTACTAGTCTGGACAGACCCGCAATTAACCAAAACATTCTGATTATCAAATCTTTCAGGGAATGAATCCATAAAACAATAACCAACTATTGCCATGCCTGGATCAATGCCTATTATACGCATTACAGCAGTTTAACTCCGAATTCTTTTAACATTTCAGCCAGCTTGAATACTGAGATTCCTACAATATTAGAATAACAGCCATTGATTGATTTAACAAACATGCCGGCGAAACCCTGTATTGCATAAGCGCCTGCTTTGTCCATCGGCTCTCCTGTTTCTATATAAGCGTTTATCTCTTCATCAGAAAGCTGTTTAAAAGTTACATCACTGACAACAGAATCTTTAAGAATTTTTCTTGTTTCTGTATCAATAACAGCAATTGCAGAAATAACCTGATGGGTATTTCCGCTGAGCATTTTAAGCATAATAAAGGCATCTTTTTTATCTTTTGGCTTGCCCAAAATCTTATTATTAATCACAACAACAGTATCAGAGCCTATCACAATCGCAGTAAAATTGGTTCTTTTCGCAACATCAGCAGCTTTTTCAGCAGCTAAATTTTCTATCAATTTCGGAGAAAAAGACTCATTTTCTATATTTTCTTCTATCTCTGAAGGAATTACCTCAAACTCAAGCCCCATTGATTTAAGAAGTTCTTTTCTTCTTGGCGAAGCCGAAGCAAGAATAATTTTTTTGTTCATAATAAACACCCACACAAAAATCCTACTTCAAGAATAAAATACATAAAAAAATACTGCAACTGTGCAGTATTTTTTCTTCTAAAATTATTTCTAAATTTTATGCAGGACTTGTAGCCTGTTTCAAATTTCCGCCGACTCTCATTTTTGTACTGACCATTACAAGAGCTCTTTGAACTTCTGCAATGTCTTTCTGGATTTCCCAGTATCTTTCTTTAGTAATAGTTAATCTGCTTACATCTTCTATAACATTATTAACTTTTTCCGCAGAATATTTTTTTGCCAGCATCTGATCTATATAATCTTGTGGTCCGATTGCCATAATTTTTTCTCCCGACAATATTTTTGAAATAAATACCTCTTATATATTTAAAGTTTATATAAACAAAATAATTGCCTTTTTTACGGGCAATTATTACGAGGTGTTAATATTATTTTATATTATTGTCCTAAACAGGAAGTAATATTTGTACTATTTTCAATCTGCGGTTTTTTGTTTATCCTTAAACTATCCGCACTGGCTTTGGAAAGATCTATAACAGGTCCGGCAAAAAGCCCTAAAAACACCGTCGCTAAAACTGTTAAAACCAGAACGGTTTGCAAAGATAAAGAAATTTTCACCTCGCCGTTTTGTTTTGCGAATTTGCCGACAGGTCTTACATACATTGCTCTTATAACTTTCACATAATAAAAAACAGCGAAAACTGTATTAACTAAAGCAATTATCAAAAGAGGCATATATTCGTATCCTGCAAATAGAACAGCTTTAAACAAATAGAACTTTGCAAAAAATCCTGCCGTAATAGGAATACCCGCTAATGATAATAAACAGACTGACAAACATAAAGCAAAATATCTGTTTTTGTGTGCAAGACCGTTATAATCGTCTATAGAATCCATGCCAGTTTGGCTTGCAAAAATTTGAACAGCCGCCCATGTGCCTAAATTCATAAATAAATATACTATCAAATAAAATATCATGCCGGAAATTCCTTCTGTCGTAAGAACAGCAAGTCCCAACAAAACATATCCTGCTTGAGCAATTGAGCTATACGCCAGCAAACGTTTTATATTCTTTTGACCTACTGCCATTAAATTCCCTGCTGTCATTGTAATTACCGAGATTACAGCAATTACAACAGTAAATATTGAAATATCCGCATAAATAAGTGTCATAAACCTTATCAAAGCCGCAAATGCTGCTATTTTAGAAACAACTGACAAATAAGCCGCCACAGGAATAGGAGCACCCTGATAAACATCAGGCGCCCATGTATGAAAAGGAACAGCAGAAAGCTTATATCCAAATCCCGCAACAACAAAAATAAAACTTATAATTAAAGCTATACTGCCTTCATAATTTGATAACGCATAAACTATATCATCAACATTGGTTTGCCCGGTAATTCCGTAAAGGAATGAAAAACCGTAAAGCATTACAGCAGTTGAAGCAGCCCCAATCACGAGGTATTTCAATGCAGCTTCGTTGCTGAATTTATCCAGTTTTGTATAACCACAAAGTGCAAAGCTGGAAATACTTAATGTTTCAATTGCTACAAAAATCATAATAAGATCGTTAGCACCTGTTAAAAGCATTGCTCCTAAAGTCGCCATAAGAATTAAAGTATAAAATTCGCCGATACTGTTGCCAAAATTGCTAACATACCTTTTGGATAAAAGAACCGTAAAAGTTGCACCCAGTAAAATAAGTATTCTAAACAAAATAGTAAAATTGTTTGAAATGAAAGCACCAGAAAACGCCGAATTTTCTTGGAAGTGCGGCAAAAACACAAAAGAAACCAATATGAATATAAGTCCTGTCATTGCAGCGATAAAAACCAAATTTTGCTCATCATCCTTAAAACTAAAAGTTAGGACTAAACATATAATAATTAAAATTGCCAGCAACATTTCCGGCAGTAGTGCATTTGCTATATCAAACAATAAATTCATTTTTAGACTCCTGATTGTAGTTGAATTATATTAAATTCACTATATTATTGACTGTCGGAACAAAAATACTTGATAATCCTTTCGGGTAAAAACCAAAAACGACTATAACGAGTATTAATGATAGTAATATAACGACTTCATGAGGTGTAGCATCGTGAAAATTTTTCCATCTTGGTAATATATTTCCATAGAAAACTTTCTGAAACATCCATAACAAATATGCTGCTGTAAGAATTATTCCAAAAATACCGACAGCAGTTAATATACGTATTGAAACAGGCAAATACCAGCCAAATGCAGAGAATCCATCAAACGCATAAGATGTAAACGCTCCATAAAAAGCAAGTGTTTCCGCTGCAAAACCTATTAATAAAGGCAAACCTAAACTTGCAAGGACAATCATAAGAGAAAAATACATAATTCTTGGAGCATTTTGTCCAATACCGCCAAGCATAGGAATTTCTCTTGTATGTGTTCTCAGATAAATAACTCCAACTACCACAAAGAGTCCTGCGCTTATTATGCCGTGAGCAACCATTTGAAAAACAGCTCCCGAAATTCCGGCAGCATTCAACGCGCCCAGACCGACTAAAACAATTCCCATATGGCTTACACTACTATACGCAACGAGTTTTTTAAGGTCAGTTTGCACAAGAGCTATGCAAGCTGCGTAAATTATATTTATTACTCCTAAAATAATAAGTAATGGCGCTAAAACTTTAACCGCTTCAGGCAAAATCTGCAAATTCATTCTTATTAATCCATATCCACCCATTTTCAAAAGAATTCCCGCCAAAAGCATACTTACAGGAGTAGGCGCATCAACGTGCGCATCAGGAAGCCATGTATGCAGTGGAACTATTGGAAGTTTTACGGCAAAAGCAGCGAAAAATCCAAAGAATGCAAGTATAGAAAATATCATAGGATAGCTGTAATCTTTTATAGCTGTATAAACTCCCAGATCAAAAGTCAAAATTCCTGTCTGAGAATAATGATAAAAAACAACTGCAAGTATTGAAGCCAACATAAATATGCTTCCCGTAAATGTATACAGGATGAATTTCATTGCTGAATATTCTTTTCTGCCTGTT
>MFRJ01000021.1:487-5344 GCA_001784535.1 Candidatus Melainabacteria bacterium GWA2_34_9 | reverse complement strand
TAATACTGTATTTACTTGCGATAAGGGAAATCAGTACTAAAAAAGTTGTTAAAACAAGCAATGTGATTGATATTCCATCAACTCCGAACGCAAAATTTATTCCTAATGGAGCGATCCAATCGTTGCCGTTTGGTAGTTTTAATATATTTTCAAACTGATAACCAGCCTGTGACGAATTAAAGCCCACTATAAAAAATAATGAATATATAAAAACCAGCCCTGCCCAACCTTTGGCAAATCTTCTAATTTTCACTTCATTCTGTGGAAACCACGGACCAAATATAATTATTGCGCCTATAATTGGCAGTAAAACCAGTAATATTAAAGACAGAAACTCCATCACTAACCTTTCTTATAATAACCAGTAAATAGTAAATACGAACGTTAAAAACATTAACCCTCCAAAAAGAATTGTTGCGTATGTTTGAACATTTCCATTTTGAAACAGCCTGAGAATCCAACTGCAAAAACGCACCCAAAGTGCCGCCAGATTTACAATTCCATCGACAATAAACTTGTCAAAAGCTGACATAAACTCAGAAACAGGCAAAACAATATAATCAATAAACATATAATAAGTTTTATTGATGTACCACAGATTTGCAGAAAAATCATAAACAGGTTTGACTTTCTGTATAAAGTTATCCAGATTTATTTTAAACATGTTCCTGTATTTTTCTATGTATAAGACCATTGCAAGTCCAACGCCCAACAATGAAACTAGCAAAGAAACTACAGGAATCAACAAACTTTCTCCATGAGAAACCGTTTCTTCTGTTACCCTTATAAAAGTATCAAATGACGGTAATCCGAACTTTCCACAAAGTACAAAACCAACTATCGCAGAAGGAATTGCAAGAATTATCAACGGCAAAGTTATAACTTTTGAAGCATTATGAGGATGCTCATGTCCTCTATATTCACCTTCAAAAGTGAGAAAATATGTTCTGAACATATAAAAAGCTGTCATACCTGCAACTGTCATTGCAATTACAAGTAAAACGATCTGATTATGCTCAAGAAGCCCTGTAAAAATTTCTTCTTTTGACCAGAATCCGCTCAAGAAAATACCAGAAATAGCCAAACATCCAATCAAATAAGTATATGCGACAGCCGGCATATGTTTTCTCAAGCCGCCCATATATTTCATGTCCTGTTGATCATTCAATCCATGTATTACTGCACCGGAGCAAAGGAATAACATTGCTTTAAAATAAGCGTGTGTCATAAGATGGAAAAGTCCGGCAGCATAAGCCCCAGCGCCCATAGCCATTACCATAAATCCGAGTTGGCTACAAGTTGAATAGGCTAATGCTTTTTTAATATCCTGCTGAGTTATAGCAATTGTAGCAGCCATAAGAGCTGTTATTGCTCCTGTCCAGGCAATAACAGTCATAGCATCATGAGAAAGTTCAAAAATCGGATAAACTCTTGCTATTAAATAAACACCGGCTGCAACCATTGTAGCAGCGTGAATTAAAGCACTAATCGGTGTAGGACCTTCCATTGCGTCAGGAAGCCACGTATGCAGCGGAAACTGTGCACTTTTTGCCACTGGTCCAAGAAATATTAAAAGAGCAATAACTGTATACAAGAACGGATTTGTCGAGTCAAAAACATATTTTGCGGCTTCCGGCAAGGAAGTAAAACTTAAAAATACATCGCTGTTGCTTGTCCACCAGCCGATTGAGAAAAACAAAAACATTAAAATTCCAATAAGTAAACCGCAATCCCCTATCCTGTTCATAATAAAAGCTTTAGTTGCGGCAGCCGCGGCTGAAGGTCTTCTGAACCAGAAACCGATAAGCAAATAACTGGATACTCCAACGAGTTCCCAAAAAATATAAGTTTGGAAAAGATTGGAGCTTAAAACGAGCCCTAACATTGAGAAGTTAAAAAGGTTCAAATAAACAAAAAATCTGTGATATCCTTCATCTTTGTTCATGTATTCGTGAGAATATATTTGAATAAGCAAACTTACGCTTGTGACAACCATAAGCATCATCGCAGCAAGCCTATCGACAATAATTCCTATAGATAATTTGATATTACCTGCTTCAATCCAGTTAAAATTTTGAACATAAGGAGTAGTATGATTAAAAGTCCACGCTAATATAAAACTGGAACAAATAAGTCCTGTAAACGTACTTGCAACAGTAAGCCACAATGTGAATTTTTTATTTTCATAAACAAATAAATTTTGACCAAATATAATAATCAGGAAAACCCATAAAGGCAATAACGCTATTATACCTGCATTTTCGACAAAAAAATCCATTATATATCAACACTCCTAAATTTTTTCTATTTTATCCTTTTAATTCTTTCATTTCTTCCGTATCAACCGTAGGCTTGTTTCTATAAAGAGAAAGAAGAATAGCAAGCCCAAGTGCAGCTTCTGCAGCAGCAACAGCCATTATAAATATTGCAAAAACCTGCCCTTGTATATTATTAATGTCACTATAATTTGCAAATGCGACAAAATTTATATTAACCGCGCAAAGTAAAATTTCTATGGACATAAGCACTCTGATTACGTTTCTTGAAATAATCAACCCCAGTATGCCTATACAAAATAAAATCGTACCCAATATTAAATAGTGAGTTAATCCCACATTAAAAATCTTTAAAATTACTTCTATAATGCTCATATTTGCCTGACTCCGAATTTATTAAAAGTACTATTTTTCTTCATTGCTGATGTTGTCAATATCGTGAGAATTTCGTATTTTTACCACATATTTGATTGTAAAGATTAGAAAAATCACTAATATTGCTACTATTGCACAACATGGATTACCTATATAATCTAAAAACCTTGATATTGCAGAATTCATATTAATCTTCCTCTATTAACTTTGTTGTAGGGTTGATAAGATTATCTCTGTCTTTTTTCGCCATCACCACTGCACCTAGAATTGCGGCTAACAATAATAAAGACAATATTTCAAACGGCAAAACGTATTTTGTAAAAAGGGCTTTACCGATAATTCCCGTAGTTCCTTCAGTCTGCAAAGTTTCTATTATTTCTATGGAAGGCAGCGTAGTTGAAAATATACTGCTTTCACGAAGCAAAAGCTTAAATCCGTTAGTAACGGCAAACAAAACAGCTACAAAAAAAGCACCTGAAATACCGAAAGCAAACAATGTTCTCGGCGCAAAAGCAATCCAGAGTTTTTTTTCGGAAACCCTTCCGGTAAGCATAATTGCAAATATCATAACAATGGTTATACCAACCGCATAAATAATTATTTGAGCTATAGCAACGAAATCAGCGTTTAATAGCACGAAAATTCCTGCTACTGAAATAAAAGCCAAAATCATAGATACTGCAGAGTACACAATTCTTGGCAAAAACACAACACCCAAAGCTGCAATTACAAGCACAAAAGCTATAGCATAGAAAAATAAATTATAAATTATGTCCATAACAACTTAAAACCTCAACACCGTTTTTCGTAATTAAATATCCCGTTCTTTTTTATCTCTCCAATTTGCTGATTCTTCAGGAGAAAGCATTAATTTATCTTTATCAAAAACCAGCGATTCTCTGGAATAATCCGCAAGTTCATATTCATCAGTCATAATAAGCGCATCTTTAGGGCAAGCCTGTGTGCAATTGCCACAAAATATACATCTTCCTATATCAATCGTAAATTTATTAATTACCGTCCTATTATTTTCATCTTTGGCGGATTCAATTTGAATTAAATCGCCACAGGGACAAGCTTTTGTACATGACATACATCCTACGCAAGTTAAATTTCCGTCCTGATTTGTAGTAAGCGCCAACCTTCCTCTTGTTCTTGAAGAAAGTACCGGTTTCTTTTCAGGATATTCTAGTGTAATAGCAGGTCTAAAAGCATGTTTTAGAATAGTAAACATACCTCTAGCTATTTCAGTTATTCCACATACAGTTTTATTAAACAGTTTTTTCATTACTATTATCCGTTCATTAAAGTTACAAAATATTTAAACACAGCGACAATCGTCAAATTCACCAGTGAAAGCGGTAAAAGAAATTTCCACGCGAAAGACATCAACTGGTCAGCTCTTAACCTCGGCAAAGTAGCCCTGATCCATATAATAATAAATATTACAAAATATGTTTTTGCTATAAGCCAGAAACCCTGCTCAATATGCATAAAAATATCAAGAATAGCCTGACTATGTATAATATTTTGGAATAAAATCACAGACAAATAATCACTGAAAGGTGACAAATAACCGCCTAAAAACAGCGTAACTATTAAAACACTCATTATAAACATAGCTGCATATTCTGCAAGAAAGAATAATGCAAACTTCATTCCTGAATATTCTGTATTATAACCGCTTACCAGTTCACTTTCAGCTTCTGGCAAATCAAAGGGAATTCTGTTAACTTCAGCAATTGAACATATAAAGAAAACTACAAATCCTATAAAAGCAGGTATTATGTTCCAACTAAAAACATTCCAACTAAGAAAAACTCCATCTGAAACCCCACCTGACTGTGCTACAACGATATCAGAAAGATTTAATGTTCCTGCAAGAACTGCTATACTCAATACAGCAATCACAAGAGGAATCTCGTAGCTTATAGCCTGCGCAGCCGAACGCATTCCGCCAAGCAGTGAATATTTATTATTACTTGCCCAACCTGCAAGAACGATTCCCACAGTGGTTATTGAAGAAAGAGCAAAAACCAAAAACAATCCTGCCGCAAGATTAATCGCAACAAATTTTTCCGTAAAAGGCATCAATCCATAAATAACCATTATCGGTGCAAATACAATCATAGGCGCAAGTGTAAAAAGGATCTTATTTGTATCTTTAGACATAATGTCTTCTTTACAAAGAAGCTTAATTGCATCT
>MFRJ01000021.1:0-401 GCA_001784535.1 Candidatus Melainabacteria bacterium GWA2_34_9 | reverse complement strand
AACAAGGAATATTACTACTAAAATCAATAAAATAGCCACAAAAATAAACGGAATCACAGGCCATGTAATTTCTGCGAAAATCGTTGGTATGCCTAGCTTATTAAATATTTCTAAATAAATATCATACATTATGATTTATTTTCTCCCACAACATTTGCTTTTTATCTGTCAACTTCAGGAAGTACAACGTCAAGACTTCCAAAAATCGGCATTAAATCAGAATAATTCTTACCTTTTATCAGCTCAGGCAATACCTGTACAGAAGAAAACGAAGGTGTTCTCCATTTAACCCTAGAAGGTTTATTTGTTCCGTCACTTACTACATAGCAGGTTATAATACCCCTTGGCGCTTCAATCATCGAAATTGCTTCGCCAGCAGGAGGCTTAAACACTGCCGCATT
>MFRJ01000020.1:8032-19612 GCA_001784535.1 Candidatus Melainabacteria bacterium GWA2_34_9 | reverse complement strand
GAAGCAAGTTGTTAGCTACAATAAGCTGCATTCTTCCGCCCAGAGAGCTGGAAGATTTTTTTACTCCTTTTGCAACGCACCTGATTAAGCCATGATCTCTTGAATACATGACCATAATTTTGTCAGATTCGCCAAGGTTGTATGATTTTAAATTTATAGCCTGCGCTTTATAATTTGCCATTTGTTGTCAAAAATCCTTACTGGTTTTGGTTTTTTAGCTCATTAGAATTAATTTTTTTGAAGTCTTTAATAAAAAATAGAATAACCGAACAAATCAAGATTAAACAAATAACAATGCCGATAATTCTCATGGTTAAACTTAAACTTCCGTCAATCAAAATAGGCGAACATAAAGTAACTATTGAGATAAAGGGAAGATATTTGAGAATTTTAGAAATTGCTAAAAATTTTCCTAAAAATAATTGTAAAATTCCTATCAATAAAATTATGGTTGCGTAAATAAAAATTATAAGGAATTGTTGACCACAAGGCTCATACCACGGTACAAAACGGAATAAAGAGGTATAAATAAACAATGAACCTACAAGATTTAATATCAAAAAAAAGTTTAAAAAAGCAAAAGACAATTTCCATATGAGTAATTTTCTTTTTTTATCTATAGGTTTAAATTTATCCAGCGTTAATGCTGTTATTATTGTTAAAATTCCTGTCCAAAAAATTATAGAAATAATTATGGAAATATACATTTATTTTTTCTCCAAAAACTAATAATGTGATTTTACCATAATAAAATTACAAAAATAAAACCCGCCGGAGCGGGTAAATAAGTAGAGGTCACATTGTTTTATGTCGAAGATTAGTTTGAATTTTCATAATATCCGTTGGTTGAATCAAAACCACTTTGTATTGTTGTTAATAGAGGTATCATGACCAAAATAATCAATATCAAGGTAATCAAAAAAAATGAAATTTTTTGAATCTCTTGTTGCATAGTTTGGTACCTTGTTTTAACCACATTTTTATTATAAACGGTGTTTCTTGAAATCGCAACAATGTTTCTGATTTCAAGAAATATGTTTAAGAAAGATGTAGCTGTACTTGGATTTATAATAAATATTTTAAGCCTCACAATGACAATCTAATTCACAATTTACGTAAATATGATAAAATAATTTGTATGAACAAAAATGAACCTATAATACTTGCTATAATGGCAGCAAGCGGAATAATTTACGGCATCCGAATCCTTGAATTCCTCCTGAAAAATCAGCATAAGGTCGAACTTATAATATCTTCAAAAGCTTATTATATATTCGAACAGGAGCTTGGGATCGAAATTTGTCATGATAAAGCAGTTATCAGGAAACAAATTCTTGATTATTTAAAGATAGATAGCGAAAATCGGAATTTAAAAGTCTGGCTCGATAATGAAATATGGGCAAGCCCGGCAAGCGGTTCATATAAAACAAAGGGCATGATAATTGCACCTGCAAGTATGGCTTCTATTGCTTCTATAGCAAATGGTTTGTCAGAAAATCTTGCTGCACGTATTGCAGATGTTATGATTAAAGAAGAAAATCCACTTATAATCGTTCCGAGAGAAACTCCTTTTAGTGCGATTCATTTGGAAAATATGTTGAAACTGTCAAAACTCAGGGTAAAAATAGTTCCTCCTATTATTGGATTTTATGGCAAAATTACAACTCTGGAAGACGGAATAGATTTTGTGGTCGGTAAAATTTTGGATGCCGCCGGCATCCAAAATGATTTATATGAAAGATGGCATTAAGAAATTTTCTTTAGTGGATAGCGTCAAAGATTTTGAACATTGGAAGGTACATACCGACAATTACGGCACCGACCATGCCTCCTAGAAAAACCATCATAATAGGTTCTAAAATAGCAGTTAATGAATCAACTGCAGATTCAACTTCTGCATCATAAAAGTCAGCTATTTTTGAGAGCATCAAGTCGAGTTCACCGGTTTCTTCGCCTACAGCAATCATGGATGTAACCATAGGCGGAAATATTTCAGAGTTTTCAAGCGGTTTATGTATCATTCCGCCTTGTTTTACTTCTTCTCTTATTTCTCTTACGGATTTTGCAAGCACTGCATTGCCGGAAGAATCTTCCACGATATCAAGAGATGTTAAAATCGGAACCCCGCTTTTAATTAATGTTCCAAAAGTTCTTGAGAATCTTGCTACAGCAACTTTTTGCAAAAGACTGCCAATAATAGGAATACCTAAAAAAAGTTTATCAAAAAAATATTTTCCTCTTTCAAGTGAATATATCTTCTTAAAGCCGTATCCAACAGCTCCAAGACTTATTATTAAAAGAAAAGCTGCAGGTGATCTTAAAAATTCACTTATATGAATAAGAAATTGTGTATAAGCAGGTAACTCACTCCCTAGTTTGGAGAAGATTTCGGAAAATTTAGGAAGTATAACAGTAAGCATTACAAAGAATATTATAATTGCAAAAATAGAAACAACAGCAGGATAGGCCATAGCTGATTTTATTTTTGCGGAAAGCTTTGCCCTGTTTTCCATGAATAACGCAATACGGTTCATGACTTCGTCCAGAACACCGCCTGTTTCTCCGGCTTTTATCATGCTGACAAAAAGCCTGTCAAAAATTGTAGGATGCTTCCCGAAAGCAGCAGAAAGGCTTTCTCCTTGTTCAACATCATCTTTTACCAGCTTTAAAATTTTTGCCAGCTTAGGGTTTTCTGTTTGTAAAGCGAGGATATTTAAAGATCTCATCATTGCTACACCGGCATTAATAAGTGTAGAAAATTGTCTGCAGAATATAACAAGGTCTTTAAGCCCAACACCCATTAGTTCGGAGAAGAAACCGTCCAGTTCTATATCCATTACAGCTTTTTTGTGTTTTTTACTTTCTTCAATTTCTATAACCCATAAGCCTTTTTCAGAAAGCTGTGATCGCGCAAGATCAATTGATTCAGCAATTACAACATTTTGATGTAGTGATCCTTGTTCATCTCTAGCTTTGTACAGAAACTGAACCATCTCATACTCCTTGTAGTTTCTTGATGAGGGAATTAAATTTTATTTATTTATTACATTGAGTTGTCAATCATACGTTTTAAGTCATCGGGTCGGCTTGATTTTGCAAGAGCATCTTCATAAGTAATAAGGTTTTTAATGTATAGATCTTTTAAAGAAGCTTCAAGCGTTTGCATTTTGTGTACTCCGCCTGTTTGTATAGATGAATATATCTGCATCGTTTTTCCTTCTCTAATAAGGTTTGAAATAGCCGATGTAACAACCATGATTTCCTGAGCAAGAGCACGTCCTTTTTTTGCACCATCAGCAGCAATTTTTGGCAGTAGGGTTTGACTGAATACTCCTACCAAGCTGTTTGAAAGCTGAATTCTTATTTGTTGTTGCTGTTCAGCTGGAAAAACGTCAACAATACGGTCAATAGTTTGTGATGCAGATGAGGTGTGAAGTGTTCCAAACACAAGGTGTCCTGTTTCTGCCGCAGTTAGTGCAAGAGAAATTGTCTCAAGGTCACGCATCTCACCAACCAGAATAATATCGGGATCTTCCCTTAAAGCCGCTCTTAACGCATTACTGAAGCTTCTTGTGTCGTGCCCAAGTTCTCTCTGGTGAATAACACTTCTTTTGGAATAATGTAAAAATTCTATCGGATCTTCAATAGTGAGAATGTGTTCAACTCTGTTTGTGTTTATGTAGTCAATCATTGCCGCAAGTGTTGTTGACTTACCGCTACCAGTTGGTCCTGTTACAAGAATAAGCCCTCTGGGTTTTTCAGCCAGCTCCCTCACTATTTCGGGAAGTCCAAGTTGCTCAAAGGAAGGAATGTCAGTGGTGATTGTCCTGAGAGCAGCCGCATAATGTCCTCTTTCTCTGTATACGTTTATCCTGAAACGACCGATAGCTTCAACACCATAACTGCAGTCAAGCTCCCAGTTCTGTTCAAGCATTCTTCTTTGTTCGTTTGAAAGCATGCTGAATACTATTTTCTCTACATCATCCTTTGTTAAAGGTGGATGATCTACCCTGATAAGTTTACCGTCAATCCTTATAATCGGAGGTAATCCTACTGAAATATGAAGGTCACTTGCTTTCTTGGAAAAGACAAGATTTAATAACTGTTCAATCATAGTTTATAACTCCTATATCTCTAATTTTTCACTCTATTCTTCGTTAAGTCATTACAGCACCACGGGCATTGATTCATATCAATGGATATATCTCCGCCGCAATTATCGCATGATGTGTCTGCCGTATTATCTATAAGTTTTAATCCGCATTTTGTACAGGAAATCCAGCCTTCCTGAGTTATGCTGCCGCATCTTCTGCAAGTTTTTTTAAGTTCATATTGGCAGAAAGGACACTTGTAAAATTCTTCTCCGACAGGCTTTCCGCAGCCGGGACAAAAAGCTGAAGCTCCTTCTCCAGTGAAAGTAACTCTTATAACTTCATCAATCGTTGTAAGTCCTTCTTTTGCAAGATTAAGGCTGTATTCAACGAGTGTTCTCATCCCTGACTGCTGTGCTGAATATCTTAAAATTGCTGTATTTACTCCTTTTCCAATCAAATTTCGAAGATCATCGTTTATCTTCATAACTTCATAGGCTCCGATACGTCCCTTATATCCGGTTCCACTACATTTTTCACAGCCGGTTCCCTTATAAAAAACATCTTTTCTGTTTTCAATGCCAAGAAATTTAAGTGTTTGTTCATCAGGAATATATTCCTGTTTGCAATTGGAGCAAATTCGTCTTAGCAATCTCTGTGCAATTATACCTATAGTAGAGCTTGAAATCAGGAAAGGCTCTACATCCATTTCTTGCAATCTCATGACAGCACCCGGTGCATCATTTGTATGCAATGTTGTAAATACGAGGTGGCCGGTAAGTGCTGCTTCGATTGCTATTTTGGCTGTTTCTTTGTCTCTTGTTTCCCCTACCAACATAATATCAGGATCCTGACGAAGAAAAGCCCTTAATATCTTTGCAAAATCAAGCCCGATTGTTTTATTTATTTCCGTTTGTGTAATTCCTTCAAGATCGTATTCAATAGGGTCTTCAGCTGTTGAAATATTAACTTCAGCAGTGTTTCTTTCGCTTAAAGCGCTGTAAAGTGTTGTTGTCTTACCACTTCCTGTCGGACCGGTAACAAAAATTATGCCAAAAGGCTTGTTAATCATTTCGCGTACAGTATTTAATGTTTCTCTGTCAGTAATAACATTGTCGAGCCCAAGAGAAATGCTTGATTTATCAAGGATTCTCATTACTATTTTTTCACCAAATTTCCCGGGAAGGGAAGAAACACGAAAATCTATAACCTTGTTAGCCATTTTAACTCTTATTCTTCCATCCTGAGGAAGTCGTCTTTCTGCTATATCAAGATCAGACATAATCTTATATCTTGAAACAATTGCATTTTGAATTTTTTTAGGAATTATTTTATATATACTTAAGACGCCATCTTGCCTGAATCTGACTACAAGGTCTTTTTCCCGTGGTTCGATATGAATATCGCTGACGCCTCTTTTAATTGCTATACCGAGAATACTGTTTGCGAGCTGAATTATAGGAGCTTCTTCTGCGGAATCACTGAGATCAGCAACATCAATATTGTCAGAACCGCTTTCCAGAAGGTCTATTCCCATTGAAGAAATAAGCTCATCAGCATTTTGTTCTATTACAAGATTTTTTTCTTCTTCATGTTTGGAGAATTTTATTGCTGCAAACCTGTTAAAATCGTCTTCCAGCATAACAGTCTTTTTTATGCTGATATCTTTAAATTCTCTAAGCCGGTCTCTTATTTCTTTTTCGGCAACTATATTATTGGGATCGACCATTGCAAAAGTAAAAATGTTTCCTACTCTTTTCAATGGCAAAAATTTGTTTTCTAAAATCAGCTCCCTTGTAAATAGATTCAGTAATTCAGGATCAGGCGCTGTGATTGATAAATCAGTAAACGTTACGCCGTACTGAATCTCAAGAGCGGATTTAATCTGAAGATAAAGTTCTTCTTTGTTAATTATTTTAAGATCGCAAACAGATTCCAGTAAAGAATTTTTGGATTTTCTTGTATGTTCGATAGCCTGATTTAACTGATCTTCCGTTAATATCTGTGCATTTAATAATATATCGTTTAAAAAGTTCTTCATTGTCTGCATTAAAAGTTTCCTATACTTGATAAATTTTTTCTATTTTAATAAAATCATCGGAAATTTTGATTATACCTTCTATCGGGGTTATAAAAGAAGCTATTTCGTTATCAAATTTTTGTATTGTAATAACTTCTTCGGAATTAAAAATTGTTATTCTTGCTAATTTCATAAGCTGAATATTCATTAAAAACACTTTAAGATTTTCAAATAAAGCAGATGAAATTATCGCCAGTTTTTCAGAGTTTTCTGAATTATTCATTGATTTAACAAGTTTTCCTGCGCCATCTGATATTGCAAAGTTTTTAATTTGATTAAGTTCAATAAGAGGCGTTAAATCAGCTTCAGAAATTGTTTCACTTTCAATAAAACACTTTAATGCCGTATAATCAACATGTTTGAATTCTCTGTCGCATATTGAAAATAAAAATTCATCATTGGTTTTCATTATGAAATTATTGGAATTTTCAGTTTCAAAAAATATTTTCTGCGGGTGATTAAAGGAAATCTGAGCAAGGTAATTCTGTAAAGTATGAAAAGCACCGGCAATTAATGCTCCGGTAATGTGTATTTTCATCTTGTCTTCATAATTACTTGCCAGTATAAAACCGCCTTTGTCAATCAGGGCAATCTCTTTCATATGAGCAGATTCTTGCTGAAGTTGATTGAATTTTTCATAAATATGTTCACCGGAAACAGATGAAATTATATTTGTTTTGTTTTCTGATCCGGCTTCAGCAATTGCAGCGCTGGATTCTATAACTCCTTCTATATCTCTGTTATTGACAAGAAGCTTGCCAATGGAAGCAATTTTGCCTTTGGATTCGTTATCTTTTGAAGCAGGCGCTTCTATAAGCCTAATATCAGTAGGGATAAAGTCATAGGATTCATTATTGTCATTATTTGAAGGACTTGGCGAAGTTTTTTCTTCCTGTTTGTTCTCTTCAAAATCTATTAGAGGTAATGATTCAACTTCAAGAAACTCGTCTTTTGCTTCTAAAGGTTTTGCTTCGTTTGTATTTATTTTGTTTTCTTGCTCATTTTCATTTAATCCAAAAAAGAATTCAGGTTCCTGAGGTTTTTCAGTATTTTTATTTTCGTTTTTTGCCTGAGGGAATAGTTCTTCATATAAAGATACCGGTTTTTCTTCAATTTTTTCTTCGATTTTATTTAATATTTCGTTTTTTTCATTGATAGGCTCAGAAATTTTACTTCCTTCAAAAGAAACTACTTCGGGTTGTGTATCTTCTATTTGTTTAGTAACTTGTTGATCATGTGTTTTTTTTGAATTTATGGTTTTGTCTTCAAATAAAACAAGACTAATAAGTGTTATAAAGCTGAATAAAAAGCTCAAGGCAGGTGTTAATGGATTTATAGATATAATAAAATCAGAATTAAAAGTTATAGAAGCAAGATTAAAATATTTTATTCCGAAAATTGCAGCAAAAAGAACGATTGCATTAATAAAAACGCCGGTTATTGTAAGCTGGATTATTTGAATTGTAGTAGCTTTAGGATAAGCAATAACATTTACCACCAAAAAACCTGCGAATAATCCTATAATTAAAAGAGGAACAGGTAAATCAAACGGGTGAATATTTATATAAGAAGAGCCTGCTGACGCCGCAACAGCAACAATAAAAGCAAATAATGACGGGATGAGATTCCTGAATTTTAGTTCTTGCATAATCTTCTTAACTCCAAACAGCAAATTATTACTATTTTATCTTTTTCTAAACAGTTATGAGATCATCTAAAATTGTTATTTTTATTGAAACGAGCTTTTTAAAAATTAAAACCTGTTAGTTTTAGTTTTTAATGCTACTTCTTTGCATTCCTGTCTTGCCCTTTTTGATTTTACAATTATTTTTTGTTTTTTGCAATATTCAAAATCAATTTCCGCAAATACAAAAAACCCCTGAATTGCATTAGCAGAGGCTATATTACGTAATAATAAATAAAAAATAATAGTTTTAAAGAAAGTTAATGAAAAACTTTTGTTTTAGTTTATAAGGATAAGATTATTAACTTAATCCTTGAATACGGTTGAGTTCGCGGGAAATATTATCCGTATAATTTTTTAGGTGGGTTATTTGAAAAAAATTTCTTTCTTTTTCTTTAGCTGATGAAGCTTTTAGTGTTTCAAGCAATTCTCTGGCTGTCAATAAATGAATTTCATAATATTTTTTTATTAAATTTATTGTATTTTTGCGCAAATTTTCATCTAATAAGTCAAGCAGCATCATTTTTATGTTTATAAGCTGATTTGAATATGTTGGAGATTCATTGATTTCTGAGGTCATAAGTTTTTTAAAATGTTCTTTTCCTTCAATTGTTATAGAATAAGTAGAACTTTTTTGACCTCCGGAACTCATTTTTCGTTTTGCAGAAATATAACCATTCTTTTCAAGTTTTTTCATTGCGGGATGTATTGAACCAAAACTTGCACTCAAAAAAACAGAAAAATTATTTTCAATTTTCTGTTTGATTTTATATATTGTATATTCGCCATTAAGTAAAATTGCCAATATGAGAAGCTCTGTCATCTTTTATTATTCTCTTATCACGGGGACAGTTAATAAAAATTAAGTAAATAATAACAGATTATTGATATTAATGCATGGTTTGATATAACCTTTAAAAAATACTAAAATTATAAACAGACAATAAAGAGTTTTTAATATAATGATAATAAAGCTTGCTTCATCCGTAGAAAAAACAAAAGATATTATTAAAAATGCGGGCATACAACATGTGGCAATAATTATGGATGGTAACAGAAGATGGGCTCATTCAAAGCATCTTCCTTCCGTTGCGGGTCATAATGAAGGTGTAAAATCCTTGAAGCAAACTGTACAGGCTGCTATTGATTTTGGGATAAAATATCTTACAGTTTACGCTTTTTCAACTGAAAACTGGGGCAGGAAAAAAGAAGAAGTTCAATTTTTAATGCTTCTTTTACAGGAAACTATCAAAAATGAAACAAACGAATTAAACGAAAAAGGAGTAAGAATAAGAATAATTGGCGATTTGAATCCTTTAAGCGATGAGTTGAAAGAAACTTTTGCAAAAGCTGAAGATATTACCAGAGATAATGATACCCTTAATCTTCAGGTTGCAATAAATTACGGGGCAAGAAAAGAAATAACAAATGCGGTAAAAAATATAGTTTCTGCTGTTCAAACAGGTAATTTAAATCTTGAAAATATCAATGAAGATGTTATTTCAAATTATCTTTATACTTCAAAGATTCCTGATCCTGATCTTTTAATAAGAACAGGCGGAGAACAAAGAATCAGTAATTATCTTTTATGGCAAATAGCCTATACAGAAATTTATGTAACAGAAATTTTTTGGCCGGAATTTGGAGAGGAAGAACTTTCAAAGGCTGTCATGGAATTTTCGGCACGACAAAGAAGATTCGGCAAGGATTAGCAAATGGTTCACAAGATAAATAAGCTTGTTTTTGCTACAAAAAACAAGAATAAGCTCGCTGAAGTAATAAATATTTTGAAAAATACGGGTGTTTCCATCTGTGGAGTTGAAGGAGAGTTCGATCCAGAAGAAACAGGCATAACTTTTGAAGAAAATGCTTATATAAAAGCTTATGAAGCTGCAAAAATAATGGATATGTCAGCCTTTGGAGATGATTCCGGTCTTGTTGTTGATGCGCTTGACGGTAGACCTGGAGTTTATTCTTCTCGTTATGCTGAAAATGATCAAAAAAGAATTGAAAAGCTCCTTGAAGAACTGAAAGATGTTCCTCATGAAAAACGTACAGCCAGATTTATATGCTCAATGGTCGTGGTTAATCCTGAAGGGGAAACTTTATTTGCATGTCAGGGGATTTGTGAAGGGCTAATTATAGATTCTTCAAAAGGCACAAATGGCTTTGGTTATGACCCGATATTTTTTATACCTGAAAAAAACGCTACTATGGCTGAATTAACAATGGATGAAAAAAATACAGTAAGTCATCGAGGCAAAGCTCTCAAAAAAATTATAGAATGGCTATTGGATTGAAATAATTAATAAAATAGTCAACTATTAGGGGAGAGAGTTAAAATGCGAAGAAGATCGCATGGACAGCTGTTTTTCAGAATTTATAAACAAATTATTATAATTTTTGTAATGATATTATGTCTTGTTACTAATAAATCTTATGCACTTATTGACAAAGAAAATACACAAAAAATATTTTCTCTCGGTAGGGGAGTTGGTGCTTCATATTATCATTTGACAGATCTTTGCGATAAAGCTCGATTTAAACCGTATTCAGCTCTGAAAAATGAATACAATCAAACTTTTCAAAGTCTTAATGTAATGGATGTTATACTTGATGACCTTGAAACAAATTCTGTTTCACATAAGCAGCTTAATAGGTTAAGAATCAACTTTTATAATTCACTTAAGGCTCAAGATTTGAATGAAATTTCTCTTTTGAACATAAGAGATTCTTATATTTTATATTATGAAAATCTGGTTAAGGATATTCGGTGTAAATTTTCTTCAGAAGGGAGCTGGCTTTTTACACTGGGCTTTTATTCTTCTTTTCAGATGGAATCTTTAAATTCTCCTTCCAAATCCAAGCTGCTTCTTTCCGGCTTTAGTAAAATCATAGCTTCCAATCCTTTCCCAGCTCTTCCTGAATCAGTAGTAGCCCAATTAAAAGCAATAAATAAGCTTGATAAAACATATATGAATGTTAAAGAAATAGAATACCTTAAACAAAATATTATCAAGGTTACAGAATATTTCGGCAGTTATCCTGAAAATAAACCGTTATCTAACGAAATTAAAGAACTTATAGGCACTTGGCAGGGAATTTTAATTGATTCTGATAATCAAAGACATAAAATAAAGCTGGTTGTCTGTGATGCTATGAATATCAGGATGGATATTGACGGAATTGCCCAAAATATTGTAATTTCTGATGCTAAGCTTATAAATAATTATTTTACATTTATGTTTAAACCTTTTGGGAATGAAAAACTTTATATAAAATTTAATGCAAAAATTTCTAATAACATGTTTTCCGGAGAAGTTGTTGACGTATTAGGACAAAAAGGAAACTGGCTTCTTTCAAAAACCGAAAAAAATGGAACATTAAGCGAACAAACAGTTAATGAAATGAATTGTTATTATAAAAAAGTACAGGAAAATAATCCAAATTCTTGAATAAATATAACTAAAAAGCCGTTTATCTATAAGATAAACGGCTTTTTTATGTTAAACACCCGAAAACTAGAAATTTAAATAATTAAGCTTTTTTTATTGATGAGAATACATTAGCATATTCTTGCATTTGAATTGAAACTGTTTTTAAATCACCTTTTGCTTTGCTTGCAACATCCATTTGAGAGAATAAATTTAATTTACTACTTTCTACAACACCGTTTTTAGTTTGTAATGTTTCATATTGTTTGGTTTCTTTTTGTTCAGCGATTT
>MFRJ01000020.1:1653-8023 GCA_001784535.1 Candidatus Melainabacteria bacterium GWA2_34_9 | reverse complement strand
GACTGTTTCTACACTCATTTTGTTGTATTTTGCTTCAATAGCTTCTCTTTTTGCTAAATCAGCAGAATGATTTTCACATGCTTTTTTGTAAACGCTTTCTTTTTCTTTAGTGATATTTTTGTTATCGTCTAATTCTTTTTGTTTTAATGCTATTTTGTTTTCTATACTAGGAAATTTGCCTTCTTCGTTTTTGATTTGGTTGTCTAATTGTTTTTCTTCTTTTTGTTTAGCTTGAATATCTTTATCGGTTTTTGCTTCTTCATCATCGAAAGATTTAAGATCTTTGTCTAATTGATCTTGTTCATCGATTTTAGCACTTAAACTTGTTTCAAGGCTTAGGATTTGAGCATCAATTTGAGCATCGATTTCAGCTTGAGTTACTTCAGCTTCAACTGTTTGAGCTGTTGTTTCAGTTGAATTTTCTGTTTCTACGGTAGCTGCATTTTGAGCTTCTGCTATTGTTGCAGTTGCATTATTGTTGTTAGTAACTTCGATTGCAACGGTTGCGTTAGGAGCTGCTTCAACTACTGTATTGCCTGTTACTACAGCTGCTTGTTGTACAGGAGCTGCACCTTTTTTTGCTTTTAATTCACTGATTTGACCTTTAATGGAATCTATATCAATTGCTAAAGAAGCTTTTTTAGATACAGTTGAGGTTCTTTTTTGAGAAATAGTTGTTTTGTTTGATTTAAGTGAAGCAATTACATCACCAGCGTCAGCTTTTTTTGCTTTTGTTGTTTCAACACTTGCTGTTGTTTTGTTTTTATCTGCTTCTAATGCTGTTAAATCTTTATTTAACATGTTGTCTTTGTTTGTGGAATAATCAAAGTTGCTTTTTGCGTAGTCTTTAGCAGCTTTTGATTGTTCTTCCGTAGCAAATATTTGTGACATTGATTCTAAGTCTTTTGTATTTGCAGCGATTTTTTTATCTAATTCAGATACTTCAACATTGGTTGTTTTAATTGTTGCTTCGTAATTTTTTAAATTGATACCGGTTTTAATTACAGCATTTTCTAAAGATTGATTTGAAAGGCTTAAACGTTTTACATTGGTTTGTTCATATTCAAAATTAACTTGAGCCCATTTTTGATCAACTAATTTTCCCATATAACCATCTTCAACAATATTTGTTTTAAGGGTTTCTGTTTGGAAAATTGAACCTTTAGTTTGATAAGCTTGACCGATATTTTGAAGTTTTTGAGCTAAAACGTTGCCTTGTTCCTGTTTACTTGAAAATACACCAAATTGACCTTTTTGCTCGGAGCCGATTTTTTGAGCATTTAAATAATCTTTTTGGAAAGGAAGCCCTGTTACACCACCAATAGACATGGCTATTCTCCTATATTTTACCTACACCTACTTATACTAATGATATATTTTATCACCCTGTATATATATAAAGTTTAAATACTGTTCGCAATTTCACTTTTCTTATTTTTTTTAACAAAACGTTACAAAAGAAATCCCCTTCTGTTTTAAAGTATTGCTATTGTTGATTGTTGGTGATTCACAAAAAACTTGTTTAAATGTTTTTAAAGAAGTTTTTTATATTTTTCTTTAAAAAAATTTAATTGAGTATATATAGTATATATACATACATGTATTCCGGGGCTCAATAATAAATAGCTAAAAAAATACCCGAAAGCGGATAATAAGAGTTTAAAAATACTGTTATAATTTCTATGATATTTACGGAGGCTTCGGGATAAAAATGGCTAAAACAAGAATTTTAATAGCTATAGATGAGCCAAGCTGGGCAAAAACAATCGTTCATGCTGTTTATAATTTTATAGACAGAAAAAATTCCGAAGTTATTTTATTAAATGTGATAGAAACAAATATCGCAGAAGAAGGTTATTTTTACAGCCAGCCGGAAAAATTTATAAAGCATGAAGCTGAAAAAGAAAATTTTACACTTCTTGAAAATTTTCTTGAAAATTCGGAAGTTGATTATAAAGGATTTATATATAAAGAAGGCAATGCTGCCGAAACGATAATTAAACTTACGGAAAAAGGCGAATATGACCTTTTAGTAATTGGATCTCATAACAAAAATGCCATAGAAAGATTGTTGCTTGGCAGCGTGGCGTATAAGGTTACACGGTTTGGAAAAACTTCTGTCCTTGTTATTGATAGCAAATGTCATATTGAAACGAGCGATAGCAATCCTTTTTCTGTTTTAATGGGTGTTGATACATCTGATGATTCGTTTTATGCAGCCGAAAATTTATGGAAATTTATTGATAAAGAGCGTGCCTGTGTAACTCTTTTAAATGCAATGATTGAGCCAAGTCTTATTATTCCTCCGGATGCATATATTTACCTTGATATGAATAAAATAATTCAGGAAGCATGTCTGGTTTCAGAGAATTTGCTTGACTTGACTGCAAATAAACTTAAAAAACATGGGGTTAAAGTTGTAAAAAAATATCATGTTGAAGGTGATGCTGCCGCTATGATTCTTGATGAAGCTGAAGAAAACAGGCATGATTTGATAGTTGTAGGCTCTCATGGAGGAGGCAAACTTTCAAGATGGCTTCTTGGCAGCATAAGCACAAAAGTTTATGAGCATGCGAAACAACCTGTTTTAATAATAAAAAAATCTTAATTTTATTACCTGCCTTGACACTCCTAAAATTTGTCAGCTAGAATGAAACTATAATCAAACACATTCTAAATTTAGGAGTTTATTTTGGCAAAGCTTGAAAAAATTGCTTTAATAATGCCCAAAGGTGCACCTTATAGATTTAAAGAAAATAATACGCCGGATTCAATTACTATCCCTGCTTTAGTTTCTTTAATTCCTAAAGAATTGAATATTAAAGCAGAAGTATATGATGAAACTCTTGAGAAAATTGATAAAGAATCAATTAATGCCGACCTTGTTGTAATTTCAGCATTAACTTCAACAATTAATAGAGCTTATGCTTATGCGGATTATTTTCGTTCAAAAGGAGTAACCGTTGTCATTGGAGGAGTTCATGCAACTTTTAATCCCGATGAAGTATCGGAGCATGCGGATTCAGTAATTTGCGGTATAGCAATTCATACCTTTCCACAGTTATTGCGGGATTTCAAAGCTAACACAATGCGAAAAATATATAAACAGGAAGAAATTGATTTCAGGAATGCCCCTTTTCCTGATAGAAATGCGTATGTTGAAAAAAACGTTAATCCTGAAGATATAAACGGAATACAGGCAACTTATGGATGCAAAAATGTATGCGAATTTTGTGTGCAGCCTTATGTTTGCAACGGTTGTCATCAAAGACCTATCGAAGATGTTATAAATGAGATAAAAGAAATTAAATCGAATTTTTTAGAATTTTACGATCCTAATTTGTTTCAGGATGCTGAATATGCATATAAATTATGCGAAGCAATGATACCATTGAAAAAACAATGGGGAACTCCTGCTAATATTCATGTTTCAGGCAATCCCGAATTGTTGGAAGTGGCTTCAAAAAGCGGACTTATAGCTGTTCTGGTGGGTTTTGAGTCGGTAAATCAAAAATCTTTGCTAAAAATCAATAAAGGTTTTAACAGAGTTAATGATTTTTCTGAAGCAGTACAAAGGTTTCAAAACCATAATATTGCAGTATTCGGCAGTTTTGTTTTTGGGCTTGATGAAAATGACAGAAATATTTTTCAGGAAACTTATGATTTTCTTCAGCAGGTTCCGATTAATATGCCGAGATTTACTATTAATACGCCATTTCCCGGAACAGAGTTTTATAGAAAAATGAAAGAAGAAAATAGAATTATAGAAGATAATTGGGCAATGTATGACTGTTCCCATGTGGTAATTCAGCCTGCAAATATGTCTTCCGAAGATCTTCAGCAAGGTTTTTATGAGTTATGCAATGCGGTTTATGAAGACAAACCTAATACACATTTGCATCATTATTATAAAAAATTACCAAGTTACACAAGAGATGTAGTAATTGACTGCTCAGATATTTAATTTTTCTCAAGAATAATCTGATTTTTAGGTCTGTCTACAGTAACTTTAAAATCCTTCATAAAACTAAGCCCTAACAATCCTGCCAAATCTCCCGCTGTTCCTGAAGTATGCATAGGCAGGTCTGCAACAAGGGTTTCTACGTTATAAGCAGTGAGTCCGTTTATTTCAATTTTTTTAAGCGTTATTTTTGGGGCATCAAGATAACCGCTGCCGGTCATAATTTTCATTTTCGGAGCATTAGCTGTTGAAATCTTCAGCCTGTTTGCAAGTTCTGTTGAAATTGTTGTATAAGAAGCGCCTGTGTCAAAGATAAATTTCACTTTCGCAGCATCATTCACCTTTACGTCATCTATAATCAGAACATTTCCCATTGTGTTAACGTTAAGAATAGCTTTTGTAACTTTTGAATAAGAACCTGACGAGTCGCCAAGTAATTTTAATCCTTTTTTTGAAAGATTTATAACTTCCGGATTTGAAGAAGTTTCAATAATGTTTCTGTATAAAAGTTTTGCATTGGCAGTATTTTTATTTTGAACAAAAGTTATAGCAAGATAATATTTTATAATATCATTATCAGGATTCGCTTGAAAAGCTTTTGTGAAGTAGTTTTCTGCGTGTTTGTAGTTTCTTGATTCATAAGCTTTTACCCCATCCTGAAAATTGTCTGCAAAAGCAGTTTCTGGCAATAATATCAATAAAAATAATATAAAGATGAATAAAATTATTTTAATTTTTGTCATAAAAAACTCCGATTATTAATTTAATAATCGGAGTTTTTTTATTAATCTTTAAAAATAGTTATTTAAATTTATTTTTTATTACCAACCGCCGAATACTTCTGAAAGTCCGAGAGTTGCCACTCCTGCAACGGCTCTTCCTGCATCATTTTGTATGGCAGCTTTACCGCCCCATATATTATGGTTATGGTTATCTTTTTTTGGTTCTGGTGCAGGTTCTTCGGTGTCTATAATAGTTTCTTCAGTTATTGTAGTTGTTTCTGGTTGATTTCTTTTTTGTAATGCAAAAGATAAAAGCATTAAAACTAATTGTTGCATAAAAGCTTCATTACTATTCTGTTGTTGAGGCGCCATGCACTGTTGAGAATAGTAGCCGGTATTCATGTTCTGTCCTTGAAAAACTGATGTATCAGTATAGTTCGACAGTGAAAAGCCTGTACTTAAGCCATTTCCATAACTATTGTAGTTGGAATAATTTACTCCTGGTTGGTACATAGATGTGTTTGCATAACTAATCATAACAATGACTCCTCCACAATATAATCTGGTTACTAAATTTGTTTTTTAAGACTCAATAATTAAAATTTCAGAAATAAATTTGCATAAAAACTTTGTTGTTTTAAATCTTTTTTAAATCTCCTCCGCATAAATATTTTTTGTATAAGACCCTCTATGCATGTAAAAACAATAAAAAACCCTAAAATTCAAAAAACAAAACAAAGTTTACATTTTGTAATATTTTTATAATCTTAGAGTTTTATTAATCTTTAAAAACAGTTATTTATTACCAGCCGTCAAATACATCAGCTATAACATCTGTTACGCCTAATGGATCTACTACTGCTTTTACAATATCTCCTGCGTCGGGACCACCGCCCCCTCCGCCAGCTGCAGGTGCAACAGTATCTTCTTCATCTATTTCGGTTTCTTCTTCTTCATGAGCATGTTTTTCTGCTTCAGCCTGACGTCTTTGTAGAAGTGTGGATATAAGCATTAAAACTAATTGTTGCATAAAACCTTCATTGCTATTTTGTTGCTGAGGTGCCATGAACTGTTGAGAATAGTAACCGGTATTCATGCTCTGTCCTGAAAAAATTGATGATGTATCAGTATAGTTTGACAGGGAAAAACCTGTGCTTAAACCATTTCCATAACTGCTGTAGTTAGAATAAAGATTCGGTTGATAAGCTGTGTTTACATAAGTACCCATAACAATGACTCCTCCACTTAAAAATAATTATCAGTTAATAAATTTTAATTTACCATCTCCACGGTTCGGCGCCTTTTTTGATAGCTCTGAGATCCTCTTTTATAATCTCTTTGTTACTTTTTTCGTCTTTTTTTTCTGCTTCTTTTGCTTTTGCTTTTTCTGCAGGGGTTCTATTAGCCTCTATAAAACCGTCTAAATCAGATATTGCAGCATTTCCATCAGTTTTACCATCGGTGGTCGATTCTAGAGAATTAAACATGGTTTTATTATCAATGAAATACTGTGCTGCATCTCTAAGATCTTGATCTAAATCTTTTTTGAGAACTATAGCTTGAAGATCAGCCATATCAATTAAATCATCATTACTTTTTTCTTGTCCTGTTCCTAATTTTTTTATAAAATCAAATTTGTCTTTTAATATCGTTGCTGCTTCTGATGGGGTCATTTGCGTTTTTACTG
>MFRJ01000020.1:0-1632 GCA_001784535.1 Candidatus Melainabacteria bacterium GWA2_34_9 | reverse complement strand
ATGCTTCCGGCATTATTAATTTGTCCCTGAAATATTGATTGAGAATTATAATTATTATTTAACGCTAAATTGTTAGGTTGATTAGTTTGATAATATTGGTTGTAATAATTAACGGGTTGGTAAGCTGTGTTTATATAAGTACCCATAATAATAACTCCTCTATTGTTTAATCTTCTATAATAGTTTCTTCTGTTATTTCAGTTGTTTTAGGCTGGCTACGTCCTTGTAATAAAAAAGATAAAAGAAGTAAAACTAATTGCTGCATAAAACTATCATTAGCATTCTGTTGTTGAGGTGCCATTGGAGAATAGCATCCGGTATTCATGCTTTGTCCCTGAAAAACTGATGGTGAATTATAGTTTGATAGTGAAAAACCTGTACTTAAACCATTTCCATAACTATTGTAGTTAGAATAAAGATTCGGTTGGTACATAGACGTGTTTACATAAGTGCTCATAACAAAGACTCCTCCACTTTATAATTTCGTTATAAAATTTGTTCAATCAAAATTAATGTAGATATTTTGTTAAAATCCACTATTAGATTTAATTCTTAAAAATTAAATCTGCACAAATATTTAGTTGTAAAAACTTTTTAAATCTCCTCCACAATATTTTTAAATTTAAGACCCCATATATACATGTAAAAACAATAAAAAACTCAAGGATTCAAAAAACAAAAATAAGTTAATATTTTGTAATATTTTTGAAATCCTAGAGTTTTGAAAAATTAAAAAATCTGTAATAACTCTGGTTAAAGCAGAGTTATACTTAACAATACATTTTCTAATAATTTAATGTATTGCTATTGTCACCTGTAACTATTTTAATTCCGTTGCTGGTTCCGATTCTGCTTGCTCCGGCTTCGATAAGGGCTTTTGCTCCTTTTTCATCACTTACTCCGCCGCTTGCTTTTACAAAAAGTCCAAAATCTTTAACGGTTTCATTCATAAGTTTTACATCTTCAACAGTTGCAGGTTTGCTTTCTTTTAATACGCCTGTTGACGTTTTTACGCAATCAGCTCCTGCTTCTACAGAAAGCTTGCAAGCTGTAACTTTTTCTTCGTCTGTTAAAAGTCCCGTTTCAATTATTACTTTAAGTTTGGCTTTTCCTTTGCAAAGACTTGCTAATTGCTTAATTTCGTCTTTAACAAGTTCAAGATTGCCTTCTTTTAAAGCACCGACGTTTATAACCATATCAATTTCAGTTGCGCCGTCTGCAAGACATTTTTTTGTTTCTTCAACTTTTATTTCTGTAAAAGTAGCCCCATGCGGAAATCCTGTAACCGCTGCAACTTTCACATCAGTACCTTTAAGTGCTTCTACAGCATTTTTTGTCTGAATCGGCTGAACGCATACAGCATAAAATCCGTATTCTTTAGCTTCATTACATAATTTTTCAACGTCTTTTTTTGTAGCTGCTGATGAAAGTAAGGTATGGTCAATGTATTTTGCCAAATTTGTCATTTTTTATTCTCCAAACACTCTACTACTTACTACTTGTTAATGAATAAATATTATCAGAAAAATCAATCAAAGCATTATTTTTATTCAGGTATAATTTTAATTATACTAATTAAAAAAGGTAAAAAATGAAACCCAAGTTTTTAATAATTTTAATATTAGTTATTTT